>JANMUW010000003.1:0-8071 GCA_031392105.1 Acidobacteriota bacterium
CGTCACGCTCGTTCAGGAGTTCGACCCGCGGCAAGGTTGCGAGACCATGGAGATATTTCTCGATTCTCTTTTCATTGCGGCTACCGAGTCGGAGTCAACGGCCTATGTCGTGATCCATCAAGGCAGCAATGTTTTTGACAACGCAGTTGTCCATAACAAAGCGAACAGTTATGTTGCCTTCCGCGGCTTCCCTATTGACCGCTACACCGTATTGTCGACCAAGGGAAGCGGTGATATCAGAGTTGCCCTTTGGGTCGGCACGAAGCCGCCAAGTATAGTCCCCTCCGACCTCGACCTCACTGTGGACGGTCAGCCATCTCGCCTGCTTCTGATGGAAGACACGATCCAAATGGTTAAGATTGACGGCCAGGACGCCTATATTGGCACAGGAAATCCTTCCTGTCTCTACTTGTTTATTCCGACGTTAATTTGGCAAATCCTTGAGGCCAATCCCGGGTTCGATGCCGAGTTCCGGATTAGGACGAAGTCTTCAAGCAGATACCGGCAGCTGGTCGGAATCCTCAGACGGGAGTTTCTCGCGGACAAAGCGCCTGTCGGCCGCTTTAATTTTGTCTATGGTGGACGCGACAAGGATCTTGAGGGAGGCGGCAGCAAATTAGCATCGATAACAACTTCATTGGTTAAGAGGACTCGAAAGTAGATTCCCATAATCGCGGCTGCCTACACCGAGGTCCGTCTTTTCGATACAATACCTACAATCGGCTATCGACAACACGCTCATGGATGGAAGGACGGACATTCTGTCGTACGATTTATGCTTTACGAACAATACTTCATCGACGACCTCAAGGACCGGGCCGATCTGGTACGGATTATCGAGCCGTATGCGGCGCTCAAGAAGAAGGGTGCGAACTGGATGGGATGCTGTCCGTTCCATTCGGAGAAGACGCCATCGTTTTCGGTGAGCCCAACGAAAGGTTTCTACAAGTGCTTCGGATGCGGCAAGGGCGGTAATGCATTCACGTTCCTGATGGAGATGGAAGGGCTGAACTTTCCGGAGGCGATCCAACGCGTAGCCGAGATCAGCGGTGTGCCCTTGCCGGAACCGGTCGACGATCAGCAATTCCAAAAGAGCAAGAAGAAGCGAGCAGAGAAAAAGAAGATCTCGGATCAGGTCATCGAGCTCAACGCCATCGCACTCGAGTTCTGGGAAGGCGAATTACAAGGCAAGAATAAAAAGGCAAAAGCCGCCCGGGAATATCTCGAAAGCCGCGGCATATCCGATGACATCCAGAAACAATTTCGCATCGGATTCTCGCCTGACTCATGGAATGCGCTGCTGGATCACCTGAAAGAAAAGGGTGCAGATGAAAAACTGATCGAGCAAAGCGGACTCGTCTCGATCAACGAAGAAAAAGACCGCGTCTTCGATCGTTTCCGAGGACGGATCATGTTTCCCGTGCTCGATGTCGATGGACACCCGATCGCGTTCGGTGCTCGCGCGATGGGAGACGATCAGCCTAAGTATCTCAACTCGCCCGAGACTCCCGCGTACGTAAAGGGTCAACATCTCTATGGCCTGTTCCAGTCGAAAGACGAGATCCGTAAAAAGAAATTCGCGATATTGGTCGAGGGTTACCTGGATCTGATCGCGCTGTATCAGCACGGAATCACAAACGTCGCCGCGAGCCTTGGAACTGCATTTACGCCCGAACAGTCGAAACTACTCGGCCGGTTCACGAAAAAGGTTGTGATCAACTACGACGGCGATATTGCAGGCATCGGTGCAGCTCGCCGAGCGGTCGAGATCCTGCTTCCAAACGATTTCGAGATCAAGGTGCTCGTGCTGCCAGATGGAAAGGATCCAGACGACTTCGTCCGGGAGAATGGAACCGAAGCTTACAACAAAGCTCGAGGCAAGGCGGTTCCCTATCTCGACTTTGTCTTGAAATCGTCGATGCAGGACCGCAGTCTCGCGAATGCGAAGCAGAAGGCCGAAGCGATCGAAGACGTTCTGCCTGTCCTGTCAGATATCAAGAACCCGATCCAGAAACGGGAGAGCTTTGATCAGGCAATGAATTTCTTTCGCGTCGAAAGCAGCGGTTTGAAGCGCGATCTGTGGACCGCCGTCAAACAAGGCAGCAAAGTCGGATCGGAAACTCTAAGGAAACAGGTAAAACGAGCGACTTCGGTCAAGATAACGGTCGCTGAGCAGCAATTGCTTGAACTTCTGGTTTACGACCCAGAGCTCCGGGACAAGGTCCTGGCTCTGCTCGAGGAGACTGATTATGAGGCCCTTGCGACCGGCCCCGTGTTTCAGGCCCTGTTCGAGATAAACTCCAAAGGCGAAGAAGTTACGCTTGAAAAACTCAACGAGCTAACCGGCGATGACGAGGTCCTCCACGACTTCCTCCCCGTTCTGATGATGACCCAGCCTCATCGTGAGGTCGGCGAGGTGATCGACGACGTCCTCCAAAGAGCCGAGAACTGTGTTCTGACCCTTCGATCGATGGCAATTTCGAACCGGATCCTGGAGGTCAGCCACGAGCTAATAGCGGCAGAACAAACACACGACACCACTCGTATAAACGACTTAGTCACCGAACATCTGGAACTTTCGAAAATGAAGCAGCACCTGCTTAATAAAATCTCCGAAACCTGATATCATTAACGTTTTTGAAATGTGCCGTGCTTCGTCTGTGGAAGCGGACGTATCGGCGTTAATAACTATTTTTACGAACAACGGCTTGCACCGCTATTTAATCCAACACGTTTACTAAAATATGGCCGATTACGACGAAAAAGAAGACCTAATGGACCGCTTGCTGGCCTTGGGCAAGCGAAAGAAGTTTCTGAGCCTTGACGAGCTCCATAGGGAAATACCCGAAAACATGATGTCCGCGGACGATCTGGAAGATGTTCTGGACCGTCTCGAAGGGGCAAATATACCTGTTGCCGAGAGCGATGCGCAGCTCCTCGAGCGAGCATCTACCATGTCGATCGACGAGGACGAAGAGGAAGCGGTTGACGAGGAAGATCTCGATCTCGACCTTTCCGCGGGAGCACTCGACAAATCCAATGATCCCGTCCGCCTATATCTTCGCGAGATGGGTATCGTCCCGCTTTTGACCCGTGAGGGCGAAGTTACGATCGCGAAACGGATCGAGCGAGGGCAGATCAAAACCCGGAAAGCGATCTCGCGTTCACCAATCGCGGTTGAACGGCTGATCAAGCTCGGCGATGATCTTTTGAAAGGCCGGGCGACGATCCGCGAGACGGTTGCATTCTCCGAACAAGCCGAGATTTCGCTTGAAGAGGACAAGGCCGAAGAGTACATGCGCTGGACGCTGGAAGGTATTGGGAACATTCACCAGACCTACAACGCAGCGTTGAAGTCCCTGGCGGCCTATCAGAAAGAACAGATAGCTGCGAAGGACAAGAAGAAGCCGCGCAAGGTTTTGAAGCTTCGCCGTCAGACGGCTCGGCTTCGGCTAGAGATCGCGCAAGAGATCAAGAATCTCAATCTGACTGAGCATTCGATGCAGGTGCTGATCGCGTCGATCCGAAAGATCGTCGAGGACGTTCGCAAGATCGAAAAGACGATCAAGCCGCTCCAGAACAAGCTCGACAAGAAACCGGCCCAGCCGCAGAAACGCGAGCTGCAGGCAAAGTTGCGTGAGGCGAAAGGTGCGTTGAACGAGATCGAGGAGGGCTTTCATCTGCCGGCCGTCGACATCAAGCGCTCGTATCAAAACATCAGCGTCGGTGAATATGAAACGAACCAGGCGAAGCGCGAGCTGGTTGAGGCCAACCTTCGTCTCGTTGTTTCGATCGCCAAGAAGTACACGAACCGCGGGCTGCAGTTCCTCGATCTGATCCAGGAAGGCAACATCGGTTTGATGAAGGCCGTCGATAAGTTCGAATGGCGACGCGGATACAAGTTCTCGACGTATGCGACTTGGTGGATCAGGCAGGCAATCACACGTGCGATCGCCGATCAGGCTCGCACGATCCGAATTCCGGTCCACATGATCGAGACGATCAACAAGCTTATCCGCACATCTCGATTGCTGGTGCAGGAGCTTGGACGTGAACCGACGTCGGAAGAGATCGCAAAGCGTATGGACATTCCGGTCTCGAAGGTCCGCAAGGTCCTGAAGATCGCTCAGGAGCCGATCTCGCTCGAAACTCCGATCGGAGAAGAGGAAGATTCGCATCTCGGCGATTTTATCGAAGACAAGTCGATACTGAATCCGGCCGAGTCTGTAACATTCTCGAATCTGCGTGAGATCACTGACGAGGTTCTAGCGACGCTCACGCCCCGTGAAGAGAAGGTTATTAAGATGCGATTCGGCCTCGGGAACACCGGCTCGGAACATACGCTTGAAGAGGTCGGCCAGCACTTCGCGGTCACACGCGAGCGTATCCGGCAGATCGAGGCAAAGGCGCTCAGAAAGCTGCGGCATCCTTCGCGTTCGCGTCGATTGAAGGCGTTCCTCGAAGGAAAGCAGTAATCCCATTTCGGATTTTAGATTTTGGATTTTGGATTTGCGGTTCACGATTGCTTTTTGCAGTGGTGAACCGCAAACTTATTTTTAATGCTGATCTTGACTCAGGTTTACACGCTGCTTATCCTGTCGCTCGTCGTCGCGTCCATCGCATGGACAGTAACTCAAGAGGCAATCTTCGAAGAGTGGCGTGAGGACGCAAAAAAGCGCAGCGAGACCGCAAAAAATATTCTCGTCCGCAAGTTTTTCTACGTATGGACTTGCGAGTATTGCTTCTCACACTGGGTGACGATCGTGGTTTTGATCCTTACCGGTTTTCAGCTGCTTGTGGACGACTGGCGGGGATACGTACTCGCATTCTTCGTTCTCCCCTGGCTGGCCAACCAATGGATGAGCCTTTATCGGCGGCTGCGGGTGGATATTAAGAAGGAGAATCTAATCGCGGAAAAAGTAGAGAAGGAGAACGAAAGCATTAAAGATTAGATCCAGCTCCATAGGAGCGGGATGTTGGTAGCAGTTACATTTAGACCAGTTTGAGCTCCGTGAATTACAATGCTGCTTCTACGAAGCAAGATTCGCAAGACGTTCCGCTTCGATTACGGCCTCATCGATGTTCCTTACCTTTCCATCCAACTGCATCTCATAAACAGAGTCCAGGATCTCTTTGAATTGCGGCGAAGGCTCAAGCCCCATTTCGATTAAGTGCCGGCCCATCAGGAGCGGCTCGGGTGCTTTGTTCTCGATCTGCAGTTCGCGGACTTTTTCGATGAACCACTCTTGAGCTTCGGAGCCAAAACGTTTTTCAGGGGGGAGCCAATCCGGGTTGCGCCCGAGGCTATCCGCTTTCGCGACGCGATAAAGAAGATCGGGCTCAACTTTTCTGGCCAAACGGCGAAACGCTCCATCGCCGACCGGATTCTTCGACTTGTAATACTCACCCGGCTTCAAGTGATACCGGACGAGCTGCACGATCTGGTTTCGAACGTCGTATCCATTAAACGTAAAAATGCCGAGACGATCTAGGAATGTTAATGTCGGCTCCACTCCCGCTTCGTCGTGCGAGTGCGAACGCCAACGCCCATCGAAGAATTGCGTCGTAGGCGGCTTACCGAAATCATGTGCGATCGCACCCAGCATGACGGTGACTTTTTTTTCGTACGGAAGATCGTCGATCAACTTCCTCGCCTCGTCCGCGACCATCATCGTGTGAACATCGACGTCGCCTTCGGGATGCCATTCCGCTTCCTGCGGCACACCGACGAGCGATTTCATTTCGGGGAATATCTGATCGACAACGCCGAGATCGTAAAGCCATTTCAATCCGATAGACGGACGTTTTGATTTCAGAAGTAACTTTTCAAGCTCGCCCCAGATACGCTCTTTCGGAAGGTCGGTTACGTCGATCGACTTACAGAGCTCGACAGTCGCCGGTGCAATATTGAATTCTAATCGCGAGGCAAATTGCGCGGCGCGCAAGACGCGCAATGAGTCTTCCGCGAAAGTTTCCGATGAAACATGCTGAAGAATTCGTTTCTGGATGTCTTCCCGTCCATTGAACGTATCCACAATCTCGCCGGTTAACGGATCTTTAAGGATGGCGTTGACGGTGAAGTCACGACGCGCGCATGCCTCTTCGAACGACATGCCGGGGTCACCCTCGACGGAAAATGCCTTGTGGCCGCGTCCCGTCTTCCGATCACGGCGCGGCATCGATACATCCAGATCGTGCCCGACCTTGTAAACGGTGAAAGCTTCGCCGACCGTGTTAACCTCGCCGAATGATTCAAGGATCTCTCTGAGCCTATCTGATGGAACTCCGTAAATTTCGAGGTCCCAGTCTGTCGGCGCGATCGACATTAATTCGTCGCGGACGCATCCGCCGACGAGCATCGCACGGCCCCCTGCTCCTCTTATCGTAAGAGCGAGTTGGTTTACTTTATCGGGGTGATCGGCCATTTTCTTCAGCAATTATTAGTAATGAGAAATCGATCGGCGAGCGACTATGTTGCGATCCGGAGCGGGGGCAAGCCCGCTCTTCGATATCCACATCTACCCGATCTTTGCATTTACGATCGCCATTATCTCGTTCTCGAATTCGATCGCCTTGCGTTCGATCTCCTCACCGCGGGCGATCATCTCATCAGCGAAATCACGATCTTCTAAGCTTGCGGCGTTTATCTTTACGTTCAGAAACGCTCCCATGACCGCGGAACGTGAGCAGAGTGCACCTACACCCGCATCTGAAACTGAATTCGGATTTCCGTCGATCGCCATCGCCTTGATTATTTCGAGTGCGTCGAATGATCGCTGCATCGTGCGGAATGGGACCTCGGTCGCGTACTTCGTAGCTTCCTGGATCGCGGCAGATCGGGTTGCTTTTTCTTCGTCGGTCGTCTTCGGAAGACCGAACGCATCCATTACCTTGTTGAAGGAATTTGTATCCTCGTCGACCAACTCGAAGAGGTCATCCTTGATCCGCTGGCCTTTCACCGCCCAGTTCGAAAACTCTTCCCAACGGTCATCCCATCCCGCTTTGTGCGACGAAAGATTAGCGACCATCGTTGCAAGTGCCGCTCCCAGGGCTCCAATGTATGCCGCAATCGAACCGCCGCCCGGAGCCGGGGATTCGGACGCGGTCTCGTCGGCAAAGCCGCGGCACGTCATGTCGATGAGTTTGTTCATTTGTTCATCCGCTTCAAGTACGTACTCGATTATTTTCTCCGAAGGGTCGAACGGTTTCAGGTCGTCGAGACCCATGGATTTGATGGCGATCTTTATGATCTCGGCCTCGGTGACACCAACCGAACGCTGCTGCTTCGAAAGATAATATTTCCCCGCATCGATGATCGCTTTCTTTGGAACCAGTCCGACGATCTCGAGGCCGGTGACTCGAATCCCACGTTTCTGCGCCTTCTCGCTCACCTCGTCGAACGCCATATGCAGCGGCGTATCAGTGAGGTTCGTGATGTTCATCGAAACCTGCGCGATGCCGTATTCAGCGATCATCCATCCGATCGCCTTAGTTCCTTTGAGCGTTCCGGGGATCATTACCGGATCGCCGTTCGCGTCAGTAACGACTTTTCCTGTGATCGAATTACCTTCGCGCTTCGGCCTGCCCTTTTCTCGGACGTCGAACGCGATCGCGTTAGCACGTCGCGTTGATGTCGTGTTTAGATTGAAGTTTACCGCGATCAGAAAGTCGCGTGCACCGACTGCAGTCGCACCCGAACGCGCGACGCTTTCGTTAAATTCAGTCGGCCCAAGATCAGGTTTCCAATCGCTGGATCCGATTCGATCTTTCAGACCTTCGTATTCGCCCTCGCGGCAATTCGCCAGATTGCGGCGCTTCTCTTCCGTCGCGGCGTTCTCGTAAAGATAAACCGGAATTCCAAGCTCGTCGCCGATGCGTTTCCCAAGTCTGCGAGCATATTCCGCGGCCTCTTCCATCGTTACACCCGAGATCGGAATTATGGGGCAGACATCAGTCGCACCAAACCGCGGATGATCGCCCTTGTGCTTTCGCATGTCGATCAATTCCTGCGCTTTCTTAACCGCCTGAAACGCCGCCTCGATCACCTCCTCGGGCGTCCCAACAAACGTAA
>JANMUW010000042.1:0-7017 GCA_031392105.1 Acidobacteriota bacterium
GTCAGCACCAGCGGTAGTTATTTCGGAATTGGGATTTGGGACTGCGGATTTTTAGTGACGACAATCCCAGATCCCAGATCCGAAATCCCAAATGCAAAGTATGAATCGTGACATAAAAGCAATCGGCCTGGATATCGGCACAAGTAAGGTGAGATGTGTCGTCGGCGAACCGTCTGAAAACGGCCGCATGAATATCGTCGGGATCGGCCAGGCCGAGTCGAAAGGTTTGCGGCGTGGGATCGTTACCGGTGCCGAAGCCGTATCCGAATCAGTCCGGCGAGCTGTTGGCGAAGCCGAACGCGTCAGCGGTCTAGATATTATGTCCGCGGTTGTTAACCTCTCGGGCGAGCATTTTCGAGGTGAGAACAAGAATGGCGTCGTCGCTGTCGCGGGAGCCGGACGAGAGATCAGCGAAGAAGACGTCGAACGCGCGATCGAGTCTGCTAGCGCGATGCCGCTTCCGCCCGGTTGGGAGATCTTCAGCCGCTTGCCTCAGGAATTCATCGTTGACGGGCAGGACGGGATCACCGAGCCGGTTGGGATGAGCGGCGCACGCCTCGAATGTCTGGTCCATATAGTTACCGGGCCGAGCGCGGGTCGTCAAAATCTCGAAAAAGCCGTTCGTCGTGCGGGACTCGATGTCGAGCGAATGATGCTAGAGCCGCTTGCTGCGGCGGAAAGTTCGCTGACCGACGACGACAAAGAATATGGCTGTGCCCTCGTCAACATCGGTGCGGAGATCACGAGCCTGATGATATTCGGGCGAGGTGCGGTACAGCACACGGCGGTATTTCCGTTCGGGAGCATGCACTTCACGAAGGACATCGCGATGGGTCTGCGGGTGTCGATCCAGGAGGCAAACAAGATCAAGCATCACTACGGATGTGTCGCGTCGTTCCTAATGACCGATGACGAACGTCAGGAAGTAATTGAAATTGTTCCGGTCGGGCGCAGCGAGACGCGCGGCCTCTCAAAGGAAATTCTTTGCGACATCATGCAGCCGCGTGCGGTCGAACTGCTGCAGCACATCGCGCAGGAAACGGCGCGGACGCAGGCGCAGATCTCGAGCGGTGTAATCTTGACCGGTGGAGGATCGATGGCGCGCGGAATGGTCGACATTGCCGAGCAGGTGTTCGACGCACCGACGCGTCTGGGATTTTTGGAACAGGAGTACTTCGGCGGACTCGCCGGAGAAGTGCAGACTCCTGAGTGGGCGGTTGCGTGTGGACTTGCTCTCTCGTCTATGCGATCACAAGTTCGTGCATTGAACGCGAGCGGAAAATCGCCGACGAGAAAAGTTGCGGAGTGGTTTGAAAATTTTCGAGAAAAGTTTCGATAAATGTTGTCGGGAGGTTGGAGTTTTGTCGCAAATGATGTATTCTCTGTCGCCAACAGCACAAGATATTGTTGCGGGCTCATCTGTCGCTGCGAAACTTCACCAATTCCAAAACACCTTCCCTATGGCAGGGAGCTTTATTTGACAGGTAAGGTCTGAAATGAAAAACAGCGGAATCAAAATGTTTATAGACGAGCCGCCCATCACCGGAGCGCGGATCAAAGTGATCGGCGTCGGCGGCGGCGGCGGCAATGCGGTCAACCGGATGATCGAGGCCAACATCAAGGGCGTCGAGTTCATCGTTGCGAACACCGACCTCCAAGCGCTCAACGCTTCGAAGGCGCCAATCAAGATACAGCTCGGCAGCAAATCGACGCGTGGGCTCGGTGCCGGATCAAATCCTGAAGTCGGACGCGAGGCGGCGCTCGAAGATCACGAAAAGCTGCTCGATGTTCTAGAAGGTTCCGACATGATCTTTGTCACGGCCGGCTTAGGCGGCGGGACCGGCACGGGCGCAGCACCCGTCGTCGCGTCACTCGCCATCGAACTGGGTGCTCTCACAGTTGCGGTAGTTACAAAACCGTTCAGCGTCGAAGGTAAAAAGCGAATGGCACAAGCCGAGCAGGGTCTAGCCGAGCTTCGCGGCTGTGTCGATACGATCATCACGATTCCGAACTCGAAGCTTCGCGAAGTCGAAGAAAAGATCACCCTAATGGATGCCTTCCGCCGTGCGGACGACATTCTGCTCCAGGCAGTGCAGGGTATCACCGATCTCATCACTACGCCGGGGATCATCAACCTTGACTTCGCCGATGTGACGACCGTCATGCGCGGCGGCGGCGTGGCGTTGATGGGGATTGGAACCGCGAGCGGTGAGGACGCGGCGTCGAAAGCCATGCGTGCCGCTCTTGATTACAAACTTTTGGAAGAGAATTCGATCACCGGAGCCAAGGCTGCGTTGATAAACGTTACCGGCGGCGAAAACATGCCGCTTGGTGAGATCGAAGACGCGATCGGCATGATCGAAGGTGAGGCCGACGATAACGCTGACATCATCTGGGGCAACGTCATCAAGCACGGAATGGATGACGAGATCAAGGTCACGGTGATCGCAACCGGATTCGATAGCGCGGTGCAATCCAAACTTCCCCATCCGCGGGTCATGGAAGTGGCCGCTAACGGCGGTCCTCAATCGATGCACTTTCCGGCTCAGGAAGGCAGTAGAGAAGAGGATCTTGACGTTCCGACGTTTATTCGTCGACAGGCCGACTGAGTTGATTGCGGATCGCGGATTTCGGATTGCCGATTTGCCTCTTAGCCATCGGCCTCGCATCGACTGACGAAGAAACGCGGACACGGAAAAATCCGCAATCCGCAATCCGCGATCCCAAATTGAGATGATATGTCTAACTTTCCTCGCAAACCATCGACGAACGAACCTCGTAAGAAGCCTCCGCCCGTGGAAACACTGGCAGAGGTTTTTTACTATCGGAAGCAGATCGACGCCCGGACGGAGATGGTGATCGTGCTGCAGGACGGCGAGAAGATCGTAGGCACGATCGAGTGGTACGATCTCGATGCTCTCAAAATAAATCGAAAAGACGCACCCAATATTCTTTTGCCGAAGCATAGTATAAAATACATGTTCAAGGCGGAAGACCGGGACGAATAACGGCCGCCTACTGTGGCGGATGTCCCCTAATCAAGAATCTCTCAGCACCATTCCTCGGATCGGAATCACCGTCGGAGACCCCGCTGGCATCGGGCCGGAGATAGTCCTCAAAACACTTTCGGACGGGGATTCACGCAAGACATACAAGCCGGTAGTCATCTGTGACGAGCGTTTTTTGCGCTCGCAAGCCGACGCATTTGATATCGCTCTGGATGCGGAGATAGTCGATGTTAGTAATCTCGGAAGCGAATTTCGTCCTGGCGAAGAGTCGGCGGAAACCGGACGAGCCTCGGGTCAATTCATTGAAAAAGCGGTCGAGCTCTGGCGGGATGGAATCATTGACGCGATCGCAACGGCGCCGATCAGCAAAAAGGCGCTGAACGCGGGTGGTTATGATTTCCCGGGGCACACTGAGTTCCTCGCGGCATTGACCGATACGCGCGAGTTCGCAATGAGCTTCTTTGCGGAAAAGCTTCGGGTCGTCCTCCTTTCAACTCACCTGCCGCTGATCGACGCGATCGAAAAGGTAAAGAAGGACAGTCTTATTAAGTTGATCGATTTTTCGAACACGCAGATCTCGAGATTGCTAAACAGAGAAGTGCGGATTGCGGTCGCAGGGTTGAACCCACACGCGTCCGAAGGCGGAATGTTCGGATCACAGGAAGCGGACGAGATCACACCTGCCATCGAGCACTGTAGTAGCGAGCTGGGCATCAACGTCTTGGGCCCCTATTCTCCCGACACAATTTTCCTTCGAGGATTCCGTGGCGAGTTCGACGCCGTCATCGCCTGTTATCACGATCAGGCAACGATCGCCGTAAAGTCGCTTTCGTTTGGATCGGCGGTAAACGTGACTCTCGGCCTTCCGGTGATCAGGACATCGGTCGATCACGGAACCGCACTCGATATCGCCGGAAAAAATATTGCAGACGCTTCAAGTATGACGGCAGCAGTACGACTTGCCGCAGAACTCGCACATCTCCAAAAATCGACAATGATCCATGGTGGAAACTAACTCAAACGGAAAAGGCTTTATCATGATCGCGGATGACGATCCGGCGATCTTGTGGCTCGTTCGAACACTAGTCGAAGGCGAAGGATTCTCAGCCGTGACCGCAATGGACGGAAAAGAAGCGTACCGGATCCTGAAATCCGAGCGCGAGATCATTGCGGCGATCGTCGATGTGATGATGCCGTATATTCAAGGCACGGAACTGGTTCGCTTCATGCAGTCTGACGATCGCTTCAAGAAGATCCCGGTGATCATGATGACCGCGGAACAGAGCCCGACGCTTCCGTCGAAAAGCTTCGAGGCAGGAGCTGTTGCGTTTCTTCCGAAGCCGTTCACAAACACTCAGCTTCGAGCGATCTTAAGCACTTTTACCCAGGAAGCCCGGACCGGGAATGGGAAATAGTATTTCTTGACCAAGGGCGGTCGAAATGGTAGTTTCAAAAATCATTCAGCAATCATTTGCAAGGAGCTTGCTCACCCGTGTCAAAACGAACACTTTTACTGGCAGACGACTCTGTAACAATACAGAAGGTTGTTAATTTAACTTTCGCGGACGAAGGGATAAATGTCGTGACGGTGGGAGACGGCGATTCGGCGATGGAAAAGATCTCCGAGATTTCGCCCGATATCATCCTCGTCGACGTACATATGCCCGGCCTTAATGGCTACCAGATCTGTGAGATCGTCCGAGAAAATCCGGTAACAAAAAATCTGCCAGTGGTTTTGCTGGTCGGGTCCTTTGAACCTTTTGACGAGAACGAGGCAGCCCGAGTCGGGGCGAGCGCGTATCTCACAAAGCCTTTTCAATCGATAAGGCAGCTTGTTTCACAGGTCACTGACCTGATGGAAGCTGCGGGACGGAGACCGGAGCCGACGGTCGAACAGGAAGGACCGGTTGTAGAGGATAGGCCGGAAGAGGAATCCTTCGATAAAGCTCCGGACACCAACGACATCGATTCGCTGATTCAACAAAGCTTCTCTGAACCGGGAGCAGGCGAAGCAGATGCGGCGTCAACCGCTCCGCGATATGTCGACGCCGGGATGGATGACGAAATGATCGAGACCAGCGTCGTCGATCGAGAAGAGGAACCCTTGGCATCGGAGGCTGGTTTTGGTGAGAACAGTGAAGGTGCGTACGCCGCATCGGCCTCCGCCTCGGCACCTGCAGAACGCGAAGAGCTGTCGCATGACGCGACGGCATTCGACTCTTTCGCCGACGACCGAGAGGAGACCGCCGTCCTGGCGGAGCAGGCGGGTGACGAAACTTCTGAGTTCGATGAATTTTCGCGGACAGAGCAGATCCCAGCACTTGATCTTCCGTCAACGGAACGAGCATTCGGCCTGGATGAGATCGAACTTCTCGAACTGCCACCGATCGAGAACGGCAAAACGCTCGAGTTTACGACCACACAGCGATCAATGGCCGAACTTGGAGGCAAACAGGTTGTAAGTCTTTCGCCCGAGCTGATGGACATCATCGTACAGAAGGTCGTCGAGAAGCTCTCCGAAAAATATTAAGCTGACTGTCACTGACTGAAGCCCTAAAAGTGACCAGTTTTCATGTTGAGATGAAAGCTGGCCATTTTTGTTTTATCATCTAGCTTTTCTCAAGATATGGAAATACCTAAGGCTTACGATCCGACCCAAGCCGAAGAACATCATTACTCCCGCTGGGAATCGAGCGGTTTTTTTACTCCCGAGATCAACCAGGATCCTGGTGCAAAACCGTTTTCAATCGTCATCCCGCCCCCGAACGTCACCGGCACGTTGCACATGGGCCACGCTCTGCAGCACACCCTGATGGATGTGCTGACGCGATGGAAAAGGATGCTCGGATATCGCACCTTGTTTCTCGTCGGCGTCGACCACGCAGGTATTTCGACACAGCTGATGGTCACGCGACAGCTTAAAAAGGAAGAGCACAAGACACCGCAGGACATAGGCCGCCAAGCTTTCACCGCGAAAGTTTGGGAATGGAAGAACAAATACGGTGGCGAGATCACTCGACAGATCCGACGCGAAGGCTTGTCGGTCGATTGGACCCGCGAACGCTTTACGATGGAAGAAAATCTTTCGCGAGCCGTGCGAGAAGTTTTTGTCCGGCTTTATGAAGAAGGTTGGATCTATCGCGGAACGCGGATCGTGAACTGGTGCCCGAAAGACAAGACGGTGCTTTCGGATCTTGAAGTTAAAGAAGAAAAGGCGAAGGACGGGAAGCTGTATTACTTGAGGTATCCGCTTAAAGGTACTGCAAACTTAAGTTTGCAGTCCGTGGTCGTCGCAACTACCCGCCCCGAGACAATGCTTGGCGATACTGCCGTCGCGGTGAATCCCGATGACGATCGATACAAGGATTTGATCGGGAAGATCATCGCTTTGCCATTGACCGACCGCGAGATCCCCATCATCGCCGACGAATACGTCGAATCCGAATTCGGTACCGGTGCAGTGAAGATCACCCCGGCTCACGACGCGAACGACTGGGAGATCGGCGAGCGCCATGGACTTGAAAAGCTGGTCGTAATGAACGACGACGCGACGATGAACGCCGCGGCGGGAAGTGAATTCGCCGGGCTTGACCGATTTGAAGCGCGTGCGAAGGTGATCGAAGAGTTCGAAAAGCTCGGGCTGTTGGAAAAGATCGAAGACTATGATGTAACGCTTCCGCACTGCGAACGGTGCAAGACGATCATCGAACCGCTGCTCTCCGAACAATGGTTCGTAAAGATGGACGAGATGCGTGACCTCGCGCTCGATCTGATGCGCGAACAGAAGCTTCCGCATTTCTTCCCGGAAGTTCCGCATAAAAAGGTATACACGACGTGGCTCGAGAATCTGAAAGACTGGACGATCTCGCGTCAGCTTTGGTGGGGACATCAGATTCCCGCGTGGTACGACGCCGAGGGGAAGGTGTATGTCGCACGGACAAGAGAAGAAGCATACGAACAGGCTGGTACTCAAGAATTAAAACAGGACGAGGATGTTCTTGATACGTGG
>JANMUW010000077.1:0-1500 GCA_031392105.1 Acidobacteriota bacterium
GCCCGCGGTGCAGGTCGACCGGCCGATCAAGATCTACACTTTGAACAACCGCCACATGGGTATCGTCCGGCACGGGCAGCAGCTGCTGCACGGCGGGCGGTACTCGCATTCCTATTCGGAGGCGCTGCCCGATTTCGTGAAGCTGGCCGAGGCTTATGGCGCGGTCGGCATCCGCGCGACGAAACCGGAGGAACTTGACGACAAGATCAAGGACATGATTTCGGTGAACAAGCCGGTGCTGTTCGACTGCGTCGTCGATCAAAACGAAAACTGCTTCCCGATGATCCCGTCCGGCGCTGCGCACAACGAGATGATCTTGGGCGACGCGGCGAGCGATCCGGCGGTGACCGAGGCCGGCAAGGTGATGGTGTGATGTCGAAGCAACCTGGTTCCGCCTACTTTCTGGTCGATACGAAGGCGAAGGAAATTCGCACGACGTTATCGGTGCTGGTCGACAACGAGGCCGGTGTTCTGGCGCGCGTGATCGGGCTTTTCTCCGGCCGCGGATACAATATTGAAAGTTTGACGGTGGCGGAGGTCGATCACCTCGACCACACGTCGCGCATCACGATCGTGACGTCGGGCACGCCGGAGGTGCTGGAGCAAATCCGCCATCAGCTTGAGCGGCTGGTGCCCGTGCACAAAGTCGTGGACCTCAGCACGGAGACGCCGGGGATCGAGCGCGAGATGGCGCTGATCAAGGTCGCGGGTGCTGGCGAGAAGCGGGTGGAGGCAATGCGCCTTTCGGAAGTGTTCCGTGCACGCATTCTGGACACGACGCATGCAAGCTTCGTGTTCGAGCTCACTGGCACGCAACAGAAGATCGACGCGTTCGTCGATTTGATGAAACCGCTCGGCCTTGTCGAAGTGTCGCGAACCGGCGTTGTCGCCATCAGCCGCGGTGCGGAGGCGATGTGACATGTTGAGATTACTGATCGTCGCGGCACTCAGCATTTCAGCGTTGAGTGAAGACGCCGACAAGAGCGTCGATTCTTTGACGGTTATAGGGGCGGTTCCGCCGGGCGCATTTTGTCATTGGAAAGCAGTCGATAAGGTGCCGCTTTCACGCGAGGCCTGCAAACTTGCACATCGCTTCGGAGATTCCGAGCAGTGGGTGAAGACTCCGGGGCAAACGCGGCTTGCGTTTCGGATAGCGATCCACCGGGCGTTCCTCTTACCGTCCATTATCAGAATCGAGATTGAATCATCCACGAAGGCGACGCTCACCCAAACATACGGCGTACCGACGCAGATCGACAACGTCATCGATCTTTCGCCCAACGAAATTCGGATGATCGTTCGCGACTATCAACGCGCGGATTTGTGGAGCATGCCGGCATCGACGATCGGGCCGGAATGTCCGTTTGGGTCGTTAGCTGTTTTGGATGTTGCGGTCGCGAGCCGCTTTCGCACCATTGTCAGCTGCGCCGAAAAGACATCGGCGATGAATCTGCTGGTGGGCATCGACGAGATTGTTCGGAGCCATCTACGGTGACTTGC
>JANMUW010000146.1:0-1602 GCA_031392105.1 Acidobacteriota bacterium
CCTTTCCGGCCTTTGCAATGTCGCGGTCGAATATGTCGGTCGGTTTCAGGTCTACCGTCGAGCCGTCGGGCTTGATGACGCGGGCTGCAACGTCTTCGACCTTCTTGCCCTTCGCGAAGGGAATGTCCATCTTGCTGAACCGCTCGCGGCCGCGTTCAGTAAAGATCTTTACCCGAACGTAGTGGCGATATGAGAGCTTGCCCGCCTTCTTGTCATCCACGCGCGTGTCCCAAAAGATCGCCTCGGCGTCAGCGTCCGGCTCGACCTTGGGAGTTTTGAGGTCAAGCTCGGCTTGCGTTACAGGACGCCAAATACTCTCGTCCTTTTTCTGGGCCGAAGCCGGACTGACTCCGGCAACCAGAACGAAAAGAACGGAAAAAGCGATCAACAAACAGGCGCGCAGATGCGAAAGCACCGACAACGGCTTCGCGAGAGTAGTTGGGATCATAGATTTTAGTTTTGGCCGCGGGAGTGCGCGGGAAATACCTTTAAAGCAAAACGGTCCAGAGCCACACAATATTATCTTCGTTTTCGAGCGAGTGAACTAGAGAAATAGTACCCAGTTCAATTATCTAAATCAATAGATTTCTTCAACAAACTGCTATTAAGTGCTGTGTGGTACACTTTTTATTTCTCATTTTGATTCAAAAATTTGGAGCCGAAAACATGTCATTGGATTTCAGCAAGATACAGGAATATCTCGGGAGCGACGCTGAATCGCTGCTCGGCCACGTATCGAAGACGATCGCTAAAGAACACTTGCATTTGCCGGGCGGCGATTTTGTAGACCGCGTGTGGTTAGACTCGGACAGAACGCCGGCGGTGCTGCGCAGTTTGCAGACGCTGTATTCGAACGGAAGGCTTTCAGGAAGCGGTTATCTCTCGATCCTGCCGGTCGATCAGGGAATCGAGCATTCGGCCGGAGCTTCGTTCGCCCCGAATCCGCAGTATTTTGATCCGGAGAACATCGTCAAACTCGCACTCGAAGGCGGATGCAACGCCGTGGCATCGACATTCGGCGTGTTGGGTTCTGTGGCTCGGAAATACGCTCATCGGATTCCCTTCATCGTAAAGATCAACCACAACGAATTGCTGACCTACCCGAATGCGTTCGACCAGGTGATGTTCTGCACGATCGAACAGGCTCGCAATATGGGCGCGGTTGCGGTCGGTGCGACGATCTATTTCGGCTCGGACAATTCGACCCGACAGATAACGGAAGTAGCCGAAGCGTTTGCCTACGCACACGATCTCGGGATGGCAACGATCCTGTGGTGCTACCTGCGAAATCCGAAGTTCAAGGGGCCGGAGGGTGACATGCATACCGCCGCCGACCTTACGGGACAGGCGAATCATCTAGGCGTTACGATCCAGGCGGACATCATCAAGCAGAAGCTGCCCGAGCGAAACGGCGGCTACAACATGCTCAATACCGAGAGCAGCTACGGCAAGACGAATCCGAAGATCTACAGTGAGTTGACGAGTGATAGCCCGATCGACCTTGTGCGATATCAGGTGGCGAACTGCTATATGGGACGTGCAGGGCTGATCAACTCCGGCGGCGAGTCGAAAGGTGCGGGCGATACGGCTGATGCGGTGCGA
>JANMUW010000167.1:0-4035 GCA_031392105.1 Acidobacteriota bacterium
TCCATTGGTTCATCTTTTGACGTCCAACCTCGCCTTCCTCCTGGATCTTCTTCATCGCAGGCGAAAGCACTGGCATCAGCTGCATGATGATCGATGCAGTGATATATGGCGTAACGCCGAGAGCGAACACCGAGATCGTACGAAAGTTACCGCCTGAAAATAGATCAAGCACGCCAAGAAGCGTGCCGGCGACCTCACTCCAAACTTGTTCGAGACGCACCTTGTTGATCCCGGGCGCGGTAACGTGAGCGCCGAGTCGATAAACTGCGAGCAGCCCAAGCGTGAACAAAATACGCGTACGCAGTTCGGGAACCTTGAACATGTTCTGAACTGCGTTGAGAAACTTCTCCATATGATTGTTGGTCGTTCGTCGATCGTTGTTCGTTGCTATGGATCGAACGTGGCGGCCCGAAACAACGAACTACGAACCACGATCAACTAGCTAAGCAGCAGCTGCAACAGCTTTCTTGATCTCAGTAACCGAACCACCGGCCTTTTCGATCTTGTCTTTCGCGGTTTTCGTAAAGCGATGTGCCGAGATATTTAACGCCTTCGATACGTCGCCGGTTCCGAGGATGACGAGGTCGTGCTTCGCCTTCTTGATCAAACCACGCTCGTGAAGTATCTCCGGAGTTATTTCGTCGCCCGCGGCGAAGTTCGATTCGATCTTAGCCAAACTGATCTCGATCCAATGCTTCTTGAAAATATTCGTAAAGCCGCGCTTCGGCAGACGACGCTGCAGCGGCATCTGGCCGCCTTCGAAACCGGGACGGCTGCTATAACCCGAGCGCGATTTCTGTCCCTTATGTCCGCGGCCCGCAGTTTTGCCAAGCCCCGATCCAGGGCCACGGCCGACACGTTTTTTCTTATGCGTCGAACCTTTCGCCGGCTTCAAATTATTTAATGATAATGCCATATGTTTGTTCGTGGTTCATTGATCGTTGTTCGTTGTCGAAACCCGGCTTCGGATGCCACGAACAACGAACGACGAACAACCAACTAGTCTACGATCCTCAAAAGGTGCGGTATCTTCGCAACGATCCCCCGGGTCGCGGGCGTATCAGGCCTGGACACAGTCTGATTGAGCTTTGTAATGCCGAGGCTTCGAACGATCTCTTTCTGCTTCTTCGCGTAACCGATCGAGCTCCGATAATACTGGATCGTGACGTTTCCGCCGTCTTTGTTTTCTGCTTTCTTTGCCATCTTTCTATTTTCGATTTTCGAATTGCGATTTTCGATCTCGCAACTGCTGGCTACTGTCCCAACAATCGCAAATCGCAAATCGGCAGTCGCAAATTAAACTAGTTCCTCAACCGACTTTCCACGCAGCCTGGCAACTTCGATCGGGTCCTTCATCCTGGAAAGTCCGTTGAACGTCGCACGAACAACGTTGTGGTTGTTAGTCGAACCCAAAATCTTCGTCCGTACGTTGTGAACGCCAAGCGATTGCAAGACCGCACGCACGGCTCCACCCGCGATAACGCCGGTTCCTTCCGCGGCCGGCTTCAAGAGAACGCGTCCCGCGCCGTATTCACCGATAAGTTGATGAGGAAGCGTGCCATCGATCAAAGGAACACGGATCAGATTATTCTTCGCCGCTTCGACCGCTTTCTTGATCGCATTCGGAACTTCCTTCGCCTTGCCCGTGCCAAACCCAACGTGGCCGGCTTCGTCGCCAATGACGACGAGAGCTGCGAACGACATGTTCTTACCGCCCTTCACAACCTTCGTTACACGGTTGATCGAGATGAGCTGGTCTTTCAGGATCAAGCCATTCGGCGAAATTCTTTGTTTACTCTTAGTTGCCATCTTCTTCCTTTTTAACCTTGTCGCTCGCTTCGTTCTTGTTTAATCCTGCTTCACGCGTCGCATCGAGAAGGGCCTTGACGCGTCCGTGATAAAGGTAACCCCCGCGATCGAATACAACGCTCGAAACTCCGGCGGCCTGTGCTCGCTCTGCGATCGTCTTTCCGACCTGCTGGGCAGCCGCGATATTCCCGCCCGTCGCAGCCCCAAGCGACTTCTCAGTCGTCGAAGCCGTAGCAAGCGTTTTTCCGCTGTCGTCATCGATCAACTGCGCATAGATGTGATTCAGGCTGCGGAACACCGCAAGTCTGGGTCTCTCAGCCGAGCCTCGAACTTTCTTTCGGATCCGGCTGTGAACACCACGGCGAATATCTGCTTTACTCTTCTGTGCCATATTTCCATTTTGGATTTTGGATTGCCGATTTTGGATTGGTACTGATTCCCAGAGGCAATCTAAAATCCAAAATCTAAAATCCAAAATACGGTTATTTACCGGTCTTACCGGGTTTCAATTTATAAAACTTGTCCGAATAACGCACGCCCTTACCTTTATAGGCGTCAGGCTTTCTCAGACGGTTAAGCTCGGCCGCGACCTGGCCCAGCTTCTGCTTGTCGATACCGCTAAGCGTGATCGTAAGCTGATATTGATTGATCGACGTCTTCGTGTTTACACGCTCTGTCTTGGCTTCGATACCTTCCGGCAGCGCGTATTCGATCGGATGCGAGTATCCAAGCGAGAAAAGGATCTTCCTTCCCTGAACGTCAGCCTTGTATCCGACGCCGACGACATCCATTTTCTTTTCGAACCCTTCGGTAACCCCGACGACCGCGCTGTTAGCCAACGCGCGGGCCAGTCCATGAAAGGCCTTGTAGCTGTCATCGGCTCGTTCGGCGACGAGTGTCCCGTCTTCCTGCTTGAACTTTACCCCGGTCGGAACCGGAGTGTTTAGAGTTCCTTTCGGCCCCTTGACCTCGATCTGTGAGTCCCCGATGGTCACTGTGACGCCGCTCGGGATCGTAATCGGTTTTTTTCCTACTCGTGACATAAATCCTCAGTAATGAGTGACGAGTGACGAGTGACGAGTGTGAATCTTTCTTGTCACTCGTCACTCATCACTTGTCACTTCCTAATAAACTTCCGCCAAAATTTCTCCGCCTACGTTCTCGGTACGAGCCTTCTTACCACTCATCAGCCCGCGCGAAGTCGAGACAATATTCACGCCGTATCCGCCGAGGACCTTAGGTATTTCACCAGCTCCGACGTAAACGCGACGACCAGGCCGCGAAACTCGCGACAGGTGCGTGATCGACGAAGTGCCCTTCGCGTCGTAACGCAGAAATATTCGGATCACATACTTTGGAGCGTCGCCCTTCGTCGTAAAGCTATTGATGTAGCCCTCTTCCTTTAGGATTCTCGCGACTTCCAGTTTCAATTTCGAACCGGGAATGTCCACACGCGGATGATTCGCAGCGATCGCGTTGCGAATTCGTGTAAGCAGGTCGGCTATTGGATCTGTCATTAATATTAACTCCGTCTCTTAAATGCGGAATGCGGAACGCGGAATGCGGAATTCGTTTCCGCAAAGCTTTGTTTGGCTATTCCGTTTTCAAACTCTACTACGTGCGTCGTGCAAATCGGGCGGCTCTCATTCCGCATTCCGCATTCCGCATTCCGCGTTCCGCAGTCGAATCACCAGCTCGATTTAACAACTCCGGGGATCTGCCCCTGAAGCGCCAGGTCTCTAAGCGCGATGCGCGAAACACCAAACTTGCGAAGGTAACCACGCGTTCTGCCCGACTGCGAACATCGGTTGCGAACACGGATGGGGCTCCCGTCGCGGGGCATCTTCTGCAGCAATACCACTGCCGCGTCGACTTCTTCCGGCTTCGATCTCGGATTGTTGATGATCTTCTTCGCCGCCCGTCGACGCTCTGCCCACAGGGCGACGCGTTCCTTGCGCTTTTCGTTCTTTACTACTTTGCTGATCTTTGCCATTTTCTTAAGTTTCTAGTCCCAAGTTTCTGGTTTCTAGTTCGTTCGTTTCCGGTACTAACTAGAAACCAGAAACTCGGAACCAGGAACTTTCCGCCTACTGGCGGAAGGGCATCCCCAACGATTTCAAAAGCGATCGTGCCTGGTCGTCAGTCTGCGCCGTCGTGATGATCGAAATGTTCATTCCGCGGGTCTTGTCGACCTTGTTAAAGTCGATCTCCGGGAAAATCAACTGC
>JANMUW010000172.1:0-7476 GCA_031392105.1 Acidobacteriota bacterium
CTCGGCGGTTCCTAGGCAACTGACCTGCTGTATTACTAAACATTCTACTGTAGCCTAATGATTGGTACGTTGTTGTTTACAGCACAGCGGGTTCGCCGCTTTACTCGCCGAAAACATACGATCCGGCACAGAGTGCGGGAACCGGTTTGCCGGACGCCTTGAAGAAAACAGGGATTGAGCAAAAGCTTGGCGAGCAATTGCCTCTCGAAACGGAAGTAACGACCGAAGACGGCCGAAAGGTAAAGCTCGGCAGTTTATTCGAAGAGGGCCGTCCCGTTGTGCTGGCTCTGGTCTATTACGAATGTCCGATGCTCTGCAACGAAGTCCTTAACGGATTGACCGGTTCCTT
Source organism: Acidobacteriota bacterium (assembly GCA_031392105.1). Lineage (GTDB taxonomy): Bacteria > Acidobacteriota > Blastocatellia > Pyrinomonadales > Pyrinomonadaceae > OLB17. Next base: position 350 of record JANMUW010000172.1, read on the forward strand.
GAAAGGTATCTCGCTCGATGCCGGGAAAGATTTCGATGTCATCGCTCTCAGCTTTGATGCTCGCGAGAATGACAAGCCGGGTCTCGCACAGAATAAAAAGGCCGCATACATGGAGCGATACGGCCGAGCCGGATCAGAAAAGGGATGGCACTTCCTGACCGCGACACAACCTTCGATCGATGCGGTCACGAAAGCGGCGGGCTTCAATTATCAATGGGATGAGAAGAGCAATCAGTTTGCTCATGCGGGCGGAGTGATGCTTGTCACGCCGCAGGGCAAGATGTCGCGATATTTTTACGGAATTGATTATTCGCCGCGTGACCTGAAGCTCGGCCTGATTGAATCGGCGGACAATAAGGTCGGAAGCTCAGTCGATCAAATGTTGCTCTATTGCTATCACTACGATCCGGCAACCGGTAAGTATGGCCTTGCGATTTTGAACGTGATCAGATTGGGCGCCGTGCTTACTTTGCTCGGAATGGGTGCAATGGGTTTTGTTTTCTGGCGACGAGGGAAAAAAGTTAATAGTGACGAGTGACCAGTGACAAGTGGCAAGTTGCAAGGTGCAAGGTGCAAGATTTACTCGTCACTCGTCACTGACCACTAAGAGATTATGCAAACGAATTCGTGGGTACCATTATTTCCAGACCAGGCGTCAACGTTCGCGTGGCAGGTTGATCTTCTCTACGCCTACCTGATCATCGTGAGCATTGCGTTTACGATACCGATCGTCGTTGCGATCTTCTACTTCGGCCTGATGTACCGCGAGAAGGAGAAGTATGCTACGCCGGACGAAATGCACGGGTCGATCATGCTGGAAACCGTTTGGTCGATCATCCCGTTCGTCGTCTCGATGACGATCTTTCTCGGTGGAGCGTACGTCTATTACAACCAGTTTCGGATCCCGAACGATCCGGCGATGGAAGTATATGTTGTCGGTAAGCAGTGGATGTGGAAACTGCAGCACAGCACGGGACAGCGCGAGATAAATGAGCTCCACGTACCGGTTGGTAAGAAAGTTAAGCTCACGATGACGACCGAGGATGTGCTCCACGATTTTTCGGTCCCGGCATTCCGGACGAAGACCGACGTCGTTCCGGGCCGCTACACGTATCTCTGGTTCGAGGCGACAAAGCCTGGCAAATATCATCTCTTCTGCGCCGAGTATTGCGGACTGAATCATTCGGGGATGGGCGGTTTTGTTTACGTAATGGAGCAACGTGATTTTGACAACTGGCTAAGTGGTAATGTCTCCGGACAAACCCCGGTCGAGCAGGGACGCGACCTTTTTGAGAACAAGCTCGGCTGTGCATCGTGCCATGCCGGCGGCCCGCAGCAGCGGGGAGCGAAGCTCGAAGGAATTTTTGGCCACGAAGTAAAGCTTGTCGGCGGAGGAACCGTCGTCGCGAACGAGGAATACATTCGGAACTCGATACTGAATCCGAGCGGCCAGGTCGTCGAGGGTTTTCAGCCGATCATGCCGACATTCAAGGGACAAGTTACTGAAGAGCAGTTGGTATCCCTGGTCGCATATATAAAATCGCTGAGCGGCGTAACGGGCACGACCAGCTCGCCAGCCAATGCCGGAGCGACGCAGACCGCGACCAACTCTGCGTCAAACTCAAATACGCAGGGAAGCAATCCCAATACTCCGGCAGCGAACAGTAACAGGTAGGTTGTTAAGACTATGCAAACGCAAGATGCGATAAATCCCGGGATATCCGGTTCGCCAAAATTGAATTACTTGACGAACGGCTTCACCCTGAAGTCGTGGCTGCTGACGAAGGACCACAAACGGATCGCGATCATGTACTTGATCACCGTGTCGATGTTCTTTTTCGCGGGCGGCCTGTACGCGTCTGCGATCCGGCTCGAACTGCTTACGCCCGCCAGCGATCTGCTGGAGACCGGAACATACAACAAGGTCTTTACACAACACGGCGTCCTGATGATCTTCTTTTTCCTGATTCCGTCCATACCGGCGGTTCTTGGAAATTTTCTTTTGCCGATCATGATCGGTGCTAAAGATCTTGCCCTGCCTCGGATCAATTTGCTCAGCCTCTATATTTATTGGGTAGGCGGAGCTCTCACGGTCTACGCGCTGCTCCAGGGCGGGGTTGATACCGGCTGGACCTTCTATACGCCGTATAGCACGACGTTCTCGAACACATATGTGATGGCTGTCGGGTTAGGAATATTCATCAATGGATTTTCCTCGATCCTTACCGGCCTTAATTTCATCGTCACGGTTCACACGATGCGTGCTCCGGGGATGACGTGGTTCCGTCTGCCGTTGTTTGTGTGGGCGATGTATGCCGTCAGCCTGGTGATGATCCTCGGAACACCCGTGATCGCTATCACGATCTTGTTGCTTGCGCTTGAACGGCTTGTCGGCGTGGGAATTTTCGATCCATCGATAGGCGGTGACCCGATCCTGTTCCAGCACTTGTTCTGGTTCTACTCTCACCCGGCGGTCTACATCATGATCTTGCCTGGAATGGGTGTGATCAGCGAACTAATCTCGAATTTTTCGAGAAAGAAGATTTTCGGATACGAGTTCATTGCGTTCTCGTCGATTGCGATCGCGGTCTTTGGATTCCTCGTCTGGGGACATCACATGTTCGTCAGCGGCCAATCGATCTATGCCGGTCTTGTCTTCTCGTTCCTGACCATGGTCGTCGCAGTTCCGTCGGCGATCAAGATGTTCAACTGGACGGCGACACTTTACAAAGGCTCGGTTTCGTTCGATACGCCGATGCTCTACGCTCTCGGCTTCATGGGTCTGTTCCTGATCGGTGGACTGACGGGATTGTTTCTTGGTTCGATCGGTTTGACGGTTCACCTCACCGACACTTATTTCGTCGTGGCTCACTTCCACTACGTTATGGTCGGCGGACAGGTAATCGCGTATCTCGGCGGGATCCATTATTGGTGGCCGAAGATGACCGGCAAGATGTACTCGGAGTTTTGGGGTAAGATCTCGGCAATGCTCGTGTTCATTGGGTTTAACCTGACGTTTTTCCCGCAATTCATTCTCGGATACCAGGGAATGCCGCGACGCTACGCTTCGTATCCGGAAGAGATGCAGGTGCTGAATATCTTCTCGACGGCCGGTGCTTCGGTGTTGGGAGTTGGGTTGATCATGCCGGTTATTTACCTCGGACATTCGCTCTTGTATGGCCGCGCGGCTGGTGATAATCCGTGGATGCTTCCGGGGCTCGAGTGGCGGACAAGCTCACCGCCGCCGACCGAGAACTTTGAAAAGACACCGATCGTCACATGGGAAGCATATGAGTTCGGTGAAGAGAGCGGGCTCGATCTGGAAGAAGCTCGACGAAGAGACTTAGCGATGGTCAGTTAGGAGATTTGCGATTGCCGATTTGCGATTTGCGATCGCGTAGTGGTAATCGCTCTGGAATCTGACTACGATTCGGCGCGACGGCGAGATCGCAAATCGCAAATCGAAAATCGAAAATATAAAGATGGCAACACACGCAGAATCACTAGAACACGGTCATTATCATCCGCCGGGTCTTCAACATCAGTTCGAAGACATGAAGCAGCAGGAAGAGTCCGTTTCGATCGGAATGTGGATGTTCCTCGTACAGGAAATCATGTTCTTCGGCGGTCTGTTCACCGTGTATCTTGTCTTTCGTTCCAAGTTCCCGATGGCATTTGCCGCAGGTAGTAATCACCTCGACGCGTTCTGGGGCGGATTGAATACGCTCGTCCTGATCGTCAGCAGTTTGACGATGGCACTCACCGTCTTCTACGCGCAGAAGGGAAATCGGAACATGCAGGTGATCTTGATCCTGCTGACGATGTTTTTCGGTGCAGTATTTCTCGGCGTTAAGGCGATCGAGTACACGGACAAATATACTCACGGGTTCGTGCCTGTTAGCGGTTGGAACAAGAAGATAAAGGACACTGCGGCTGGCCACGAGTCTGCAAAGCCGTGCTGGGAAGTCGACCACAACGCTCCCGAGGTGGAGCATCCGAACCCGCGGGGGGAATTTCAATGGGCGGATTGTTCGTTGGTTGCACAGGCGGTAGAGGAGCAAAACCGCGATCCCAACGGCACGCACCTTACGCAGGCCGAACGCACAGGATACTTCGCGAGCAACCAGATCGGTGCCAGTACGATCGATCTCAATCAGATAGACGCAAACAAGTTTCGCGACAAGGTCCTAATATTTTTCTGGATATATTTCGTCATGACCGGGCTTCACGCATTGCACATGGTTATCGGACTGGGTTTGATGACATGGCTACTCTGGAAGGCCTGGGCGGGCACCTTCAGTCATGACTATTTTGCACCGGTCGAGATGTCGGGACTCTACTGGCACTTCGTCGATATTGTTTGGATATTCCTGTTCCCGCTGCTCTATTTGCTCGGGCGGCACTTTATGCATTAGGTGCGACAGGTTTTCCATCCTGTCGCGAACAGACTGGAGTCTGTCTACTTCGGAGAATTAGATGTCAGAAAAACATATTGAATCAGGTGAAGGCCATATCGGGATCCCGGGGTATATCGGGGTATTTATGGTGCTCGTGGTGGGCACGATTCTCACCTATTACGCCGCCACGGTGGACATGGACTGGATATTTCCGGGTGCCAACACACTTGTCGCTTTGCTGATAGCTTTCACGAAAATGACGTGTGTGATGCTGTTCTTCATGCACGTTTACTGGAGCCCAAAGCTGATCTGGCTTTCAGCGATCGCCAGCTTCTTCTGGCTTGCGATCATGTTCGCGTACACTATGCAGGATTACCTGACCCGGGGCTCCGGTGTCTTCGGCACATAAAGAATAATAGAACTTGAAGACGCGGTAACGAGGCAAAAGCCTTTCGTTATCGCGTCTTTTCATGAGTTAGGATTATCCCTTTCAGCGTGGTATTATTTTCGACTTGATACGTTTTAGCCTTTTAATTCGCGTGTAATCTCAGGGCAACAGCCAAATTTTCCCAGGCATCGAAGACTGAACATGTTCGCTAGAAATAGCAGTTTGCAATCATATTTTTTTCTATTACTCGTAACCGCAATTTTCTTGTCGGGGTGTGTCTCCGTCAAGCGGCCGGATACGACTCCGACACTACTGAAAACGGAGGACGCGGCCCAGTCGGACTTGATGGCGGAAGTCAATCGCTTCGCGAAAGTAGCTTCGATGCGAGCGAAGATGGATCTAAAGTTCGAGGATAATTCGTTCGCGCAATTCGGGAGCAAAGAAGTTTATCGGTCAGCGGATGGCGAGGTTGTCGTGCAGCGTCCCGCCAATATCCTATTAAAGGTTTCGATTCCCGTGATCAAGACCGACGTGGCGCAGATGACATCGGACGGTGAGAAGTTTCGTGTGGCTATCCTCCAGGACGGCGGGAGCGGGAAGTACAAGAAGTTTGTGATCGGCTCGAACAGCGCCGATTACTCAAAGTTACAAAAGACGCTGGACGATGCTAACGGCGACGGTACCGCCAGGCAAAATGTGAACGCTTTTGCTAACCTGCGTCCCCAGCACTTTACAGACGCGATGCTGGTTCGACCTACTGACGAAGGCCATCTGTATACGCGAAGTACAATATTCCAGGTGGAGATCGATGAGACTCTTCCGAAAAAATCGCCATTGCGACGAGTCACGCGCGGCTACTACTTGCTCGATGAGTTTGTGAAAGCTACGAGCGGTGAATTGATCATCTCGCGGCGCTTCTGGTTCGACCGCGTGGGCGGGATCAGGCTTGCGCGCCAGCAGCTGTTCGATATGCGTGGTGAGATCGAATCGGATATCGTATATGGTGCTGAAGGTAACCTGACCAATACCGGCGAATATACTCGTTTGCCGCTCCAGATCGTCGTCACGCGGCCGCAGGAAAAATACTCGATGAAGCTGACATATCAGACACCTGAAGCGGTGACCATCGGGAAAACGTATCCGGCAACAGCGTTCGTCTTGCAGAATACGTGGGAACTCGAAGAGGTCGATCTGGACAAGAAGCTGCAGGAAGCGACCGCCGCTCGTCCGGTTAGCACGAATCAAAACACCGCAACCACAAGGTTTCACCCGTGACAACTGTCCTAGAAACAGAAAACCTAACTAAATCATATTCGATAGGGAAGCTCGAGGTTCCTGCCCTGCGAGGTGTTACGCTGGAGATCGAGAAGGGAGAGTTCGTCGCGATCATGGGACCGTCCGGCTGCGGGAAGTCGACACTGCTCCATCTACTTGGCGGATTGTTAAGCCCGACAAGCGGTTCGATCCATATCGATGGCGAAGATCTCTCCAAAGTTTCCGATGCGAAACGAACCGACATTCGACGCCGAAAGATCGGATTTGTCTTCCAGCGTTTCAATCTGTTTCCCACGCTCTCGGCCGAGGGAAATCTAAAGCTCGCGGAAAAGATCCACTCCGGGAACGGAAGCCGCGATGCGACGAATCGTCGCGAAGTGCTCAAGCTTCTCCGGCTTGAAGACAAGATGCATCACAAACCGCTTGAGCTTTCGGGCGGCGAACAACAGCGGGTCGCACTTGCAAGGGCGATCATTAACAGCCCGGCGATAATTCTCGCCGACGAGCCGACAGGCAATCTCGATACTGAGAATTCGAAGATCGTCCTCGACATGTTCCGCGAGTTGAACGACAAGTATAATCAGACGATCATAATGATCACCCACAACCCTGAGGCCGCAGCAGTCTGCTCCCGAATAATCCGAATGCGAGATGGTTTGATTGCGGACTAGCAGGTAACAGGTAGCAGGTAGCAGGTAGCAGGTAGTAGGTAGTAGGTAGACAGTAGACCGTAGACAGCGACGTTACAGCAATTATCTCAAGGCCGACGGCTACCTGCTACCTGCTACCGGCCACCGTCTACTGAACAGAATGGAGATATTCAAACGACTAATCCTGTGGAACTACAGCCGCGAAACTTCGGTCTACGTCATCTTCTGCCTCCTGATAATCGCCTTTATCTTTCTGACCCCAAAGGAATGGTTTAATCGGCCTGATTCTATTGCAACGCAAACGTCACGTCTGATCGTCAAACAATCTGACTTTTCTACGGAAAAAGGCGAACTCGAACAGCGGGTCAGGGACCTCTCCGGTAATCCGAAGGCTGAAGTTATAGAATGGCGAAAGCG
>JANMUW010000243.1:0-3154 GCA_031392105.1 Acidobacteriota bacterium
GCCCCCGGGACTCGGGGACGGCATAGACGACGGCGTCGGAGACCGCCGTCCCGCGCCGGTCGCGCACCTCCACGATCAATCCTGACGGGGGACGTTACTTCCTGGCTTTTGGCCGGATACCGCGGCGGACATCGACGCAGCAAATAGGACGAGTAGGGTAAATTGTTGGAATAACTTTCGGAATTTCATCGTATACACAATTTGGAAAGTGAGATGTTACCTGTTTTAGTTGCAAAACTCCATCGAAGTGTTGTTCCGGCAGAATTGGGGCTGGAGAGCAAATTTTTCCGTAGCCGGTCAGTTTTATTTGACCGGACCACGACGCTTCTGAGATCCGTGTTTTTCCGTGCATTCCGTGGTTCACGGTTTTAGAACTGTAACCACTGAATACACGGAACGCACGGAACTTTCTGAAAATGATGAAAATTTCGATACGATACAGGCATCGTGTCAAACTATGCAGGCATCTATCTTTCTTGAACAAGCCGGGTTTAAAGCGGTGTTCTCAAACCAGATAAATCGCTTAACATCTGCGAGAAACACGATATAATTAAAATCACTCACTTGGATGCCCTGTCGGGGTAGATAATTCGAGAGGCCTTAAAAAGATGGGAAAGATTGTTAAATATTGCAGTTCGTGTGATGAAGGATTCGCCGAGAAGTTTGGGTTTTGTCCTGATTGCGGTGCTCCACTGCAAGCTTTCGAGATGAGTCCGGTAGAGAATGAAGAAGTAATAGAGCCGGTATCCGTTGAGCCCGCGCCCGTTGAAGCGGAGGTCGACGCGACGCCGGTCGAAGTCGAACCAGAGGTTCCGGCACCGGTATTCCTACAGGCTGACGAGGACCCGGTTGAAGAGATTTATGAGCCTGAAGAAGAGACGTTCTCGGCTCCGGCCCCTTCGGCGGCACCTGTCTTTTATCAAACGGCACCGGCATTCGCGGATGAACCGCGAGCTTCTCTTGACCAGGCGACGAGTTGGGATTACACGCATGCCGATGACGGCGGCTTCTACGTCACAGTCATCGAGGAAAAGAACGGCAAGCAGCGAAACGGCCTGCTGCTCGGAGCGGCCGCGTTGGTCTTGTTTCTTTCTGTCGGCGGCTGGGGCGTTTCTCTGTTTCAGAAGGACCTCGGTGTAGGTGCGATCGGAGATGAAACTTCGCTTGCTTATTTAGGTGTTGATGTTCCGATGCCGGTTGAAGACGAACCGGAAAAGCCAGCCGAAGACGAAGACGGTGGCGGTGGCGGTGGTGGCCGCGAAGACAAAGAAGAGACTTCGCAGGGAGACCTTGCCGATCAAACCAAGAACCCGATCATTCGACCGGACGCGAGAATTTACAAAACTGATAATCCTGACTTTTTGAAGCAGCCCGTTGCAGCAACTGAAGGCAATAAGAAATTCGAGAAAGTTTACGACCGTTACGGCGATCCAAATTCGCGGTTTGCGGGCCTTTCGAATGGTCCGGGCGTAGGCGGCGGGCAGGGGACGGGAAATGGCCAGGGCCAGGGTAGCGGTTATGGAACCGGTGCGGGCAGCGGTAGCGGTTCTGGTTATGGCAGCGGGAACGGTGACGGAAATGGTGACGGTAGCGGAAGGGGCGGAAACGGGCCACCTCCGGCGGCAGTTGGAAAAACGACCCCTTACAAGATCCTGGCGAAGCCGAAAGCTACTTACACCGACGAAGCACGTGCGAATAGCGCTCAGGGCACTGTCAGATTGAAGGTAACACTTCTCGCTTCGGGTCAGATCGGATCGATCGTTCCGGTGAGCCGACTCTCGTACGGCTTAACGGAAAAAGCGATTGCGGCGGCAAGGCAAATAAGATTCGAACCAAAGCTGGTGAACGGCGTTCCCGTGCCGGCCATTGTAACCTTCGAATACTCATTCACGTTGTACTAAGAAGTAACTTAGTTATCTACGGAGAGGCCGTCCGAATGGGCGGCCTCTTTAATTTGCCTCGGGCTGAAGCTGGGGGCAATTTAAAAGAACCCATCTTTCGACGGGCTCTTTTTACAATTGAAGTTCGAATTGATATTTGTTTGAAAGATTCTAGATCGTATCGCTTCCCGACTTCGAATTCTCATTCAATTCGTACCGCTCGCGATCCCGCTTCTCGATCTTCTCTATAAAATCCAACGGCTCGTTATCCTCGTAATCGATCCCCATCGCGTGCGCGTTCTCTTCGACGTCCGACTGATCCGGTGTCGGGTTGTGGCCGAACACGCTCTCCGCACCCGAATCATTTACGTCTTCCCAGGCGGCATCGATATCGCCACCAGCATCAGCAGGTGAGGCTGAATTATTCTCATGAATGCGTTCAAGCAACTCTTGGGGCGCTTTCGGCACGTGCGCGATCTCGTCGTCGATGAACGCCTGCGTTTCTTCGTCCGGGACCTGTTCCCTTTCGTAGAATTCCAGCTGCTTTCCGTTGATCATATAGCCTCCTTGCTCAAGTAAATTTAGACAAAGGATAGCACACGGCATTCCCTTCGCCTAGAAATTTCAAATGAAGACAACTGTCTGCGACGACGGTATCTCAAATCGTTTACGGCAGCGCATGTTGCGACACATTAGTTGATCGTCGACGCGGACCATGTAGTCGCGCGACTTCTCAAACTGCGAGCGTTCGTGCTGGTTCAGATTTCTCGGCGCATTTTTCTTTTTCACACGCGTTAGCCAGCGGATGTCGTAATCGTTGCGTTCGCGGCAAAACGGACATGAGTAGTTCGCCGTCTTCGTCTCGTGCCTTTCATCGAAAATATCGCGTTCGTGCATAATGCGAATATTGTAGCTGTTTGGGCCAAAAGGCAGAAGCCTGATGTCCACGAAGCGCTCTCCGCCGATTGCACGGCCATGAACCCGAACAGCCCGGTGATCACGTCACCAGCGAACACGCCGACGCGATGCGGCATGCCGTCATTGCCCTTGTTCATGGCCGCGAGGCCGGAGAACGCCTGCACCACGCTGTCCGAGCACCGCCGCTCCGCGTTTGGTCCATCCTGGCCGAAGCCGCTGATGGAGAGATACACCACGTCCGGATTGGTCTTCCGCAAGGTCGCGTAATCCAACCCCATGCGTTGCATCACACCAGGCCGAAACGCCTCGATCACGACGTCGGCAGAATCCGCCAGCCGCCGCGCCACCGCATGGTC
>JANMUW010000291.1:0-11375 GCA_031392105.1 Acidobacteriota bacterium
GATGGCCTGTGCCTGAATGTCGGAGAAACCGATGTCCGCAATGACCTTCCGAAGATCTTTCAGGAACGCGTCCTCCGGCTTTCCGCCGATAATGCCGCGCCACTTGCTGACCTCGTCCAATCCGACAAAGTTAGCGGTCAACCAGTTCTTTGCTTCATCTACCGCACGCGAATTTCGGATAAGCGGGATAATGTAATCGAGGGCGTCGATAGCTTTGTTCAAACCCTCCAAGATGTGAGCACGAGCCTGCGCCTTTCGGAGTTCGAACTCAGTTCGGCGACGGACGACCTCACGGCGATGCTCGATGAAATGTTCGAGGATCTCCTTGAGGTTGAGCACGCGGGGCTGGCCACGGACGATCGCGATGTTGATGATGCCGAACGAGGCCTGGAGCGGAGTCAGCTTGTAGAGCTTATTGAGGACTACCTGCGGCACCGCGTCACGTTTTAACTCGATAACGATCCGCATTCCTTCGCGGCTCGATTCGTCGCGCAGCTCGGAAATTCCTTCGAGACGTTTTTCATGCACAAGTTCCGCGATCTTCTCGATCAGACGGGCCTTGTTGACCTGATATGGGATCTCTGTAATGACGACGGCGTCGCGTTCGCGCTCCGCACGGCCGATTCGGTCGATCGCGGCTTTGGCGCGCATCTGGATGATGCCGCGGCCTTCGCGATACGCTCGATGGATCTCTTCGCGGCCATAGATGAAACCTGCAGTTGGAAAGTCAGGGCCGGGAATGATTTTGATGAGCTCGTCAATGGTGATCTGCGGGTTACTGATTAGTGCGATTACGCCATTGATCGTCTCGGTCAGATTGTGCGGCGGGATCTTTGTGGCCATCCCGACCGCGATACCTTCCGAACCATTTACGAGGAGGTTCGGAAATCGCGTCGGCACCACCGACGGTTCCGACAACGAGTCGTCGTAATTCGGCGTAAAGTCGACTGTCTCCTTTTCGATGTCGGCAAGAATCTCGTTCGTCAGCTTTGCAAGGCGAACTTCGGTGTAACGCTGTGCTGCGGCATTGTCGCCATCGATCGAGCCGAAGTTGCCCTGGCCGTCGACGAGCGGGTATCGCATCGAGAAATCCTGTGCGAGCCGAACAAGCGTGTCATAAATCGATTGGTCGCCGTGCGGGTGATACTTACCCATACAGTCACCGACGACACGAGCCGATTTCTTGTATGGCTTGTTATATGTATTGCCCAGTTCGTGCATCGCCCATAGTACCCGGCGGTGGACCGGCTTAAGACCGTCACGCACATCCGGGAGGGCTCGTCCGATGATCACGGACATTGCATAATCGAGATACGAACGCCGCATCTCGTCTTCGATATTGACCTGATTACGTTCTAAAATTGAATCCATTTTCGATCTAGTTTGTTATTAAACCCGTGTAATTTGCAGTAGAGCGGTGCTACCAGCGGCCACTAAAAAAATCTGGAAATAATTTCCGTTTAATGTTATGTTCTATGTTACAGGCGGAAGGCCTGTTTAGCAACTTCCTATCCCTCCGCTGGGGCCGCTAAATTCTTCAAAACACAAATCTTTCGAAAGACGAACTCTCAGTTGGTCAACGTTCGCCCCAAGCAGAAAATGTCAACCACCGTCACAGATCAAGACAATCGCCGTATCCAACGGTACCCTTTGGCGTTGCCGGCCCGTGTCGAGGTAAAAGTCGATAGCAAACTGGCTTGGAACGAGATCACACGGCTCGAAGATATTTCCGCATTCGGGGCGGGCTTTAAGCTTAAACGTCCAGTCAAAAGAGGCCGCCTGGTGGTGATGAGCGTGCCGATGCCGCGTCAGCTTCGGTGTTACGACTACCTCGAACCGCAGTATAGGATCTGGGGACTCGTTCGTCGCTGCGTTCCTCTGGGTACCGGTCCGGTCGCCGAGGCGTATGCGATCGGCGTTGCATTCATCGGCAAAAACCCACCTGGGACTTACGTCGACAATCCGTCCAAGCTGTACGATCTTGCAAGCAGGGATGATGGAGGACTCTGGCAGTTGATGGAAGCACAGACGGTTCCGGACGAAAGCGATCTTCCCGGCTATTTGCGCCGGCACACACGCTTTGCCATCCCCGAAGCACTGTTGCTCGAAATGCTTGACGAGAATGGTGACGTTGCGGCGAGTGAGATAAGCGTCACGGAGAATATCAGCCTTGGAGGAGCGGCTGTTTTCACGTCTTTCAACGTAGAGCCCGGAGCGTTCCTTCGCGTAAAGAGCGAACGCCATAATCTGAGCATCATATCTATTGTCCGGGGAAAGCGCGTCGGTGACGACGACATCATCCGTTTGCACCTGGAGTTTGTTGATCACATGTTTCCGCTCGAAGGTATCGAGTGATCCGTTCTACTTCTCCTCATATTCACATAAATGCCATTTATTAATCCGCCAGGGAGTCTCTCAAATGTCAGTCCTCACTGAACTGCCGAAACAAAAGGCAAACCTTACGTCTATGTCGTTGCATGCTGTAGTAAAAGGTAGGGATAAGCGTGACCGCCAGTGGAAAGAGGTCGCGGATCTCATAAGTGTTTCTGCGACGGGTGCAAGCTTCAACCTGGCCCGGCATTGCGAGGCGGGTACGCTGGTTTCGCTGATGATCCCGCTTCCCGCACATATGCGGTGTTACGATTTCGAAAAGGAGTTCTACAGAGTTTGGGGTCTGGTGCAGCATTGCGAACCATTGACGGCGGATGATCCGTCAACCTTTCATCTTGGCGTCGCATTCATCGGCAGGAATTGCCCCGAGAGCTATAGAGCCGACCCGATGCAATTTTACCGGATATCCGGCGTCGGTGAAGACGGGATGTGGAGCGTCGCTGAACTAAAAACTCAATTCAAGAAGCGCGCGGATATGAGATTCTGGAAACCAGTGGATCTCTACCTCGCGTTGATCGACACACAGGACGGATCCACGGGCGGCGAACGAACGGTGGCCGAAAACGTCAGCCGCAGCGGTGCCGCCGTTTTCACGACCATGAACGTGGGCATAGGCGATCGCGTAAAGTTCATAAGTGAGGAGTATGACTTCTCGGGACTCGCCGTTGTCTGCAACGTCCAAACAGGCGACGATGACCGGACAAGGCTTCATTTGAGATTTGTAGAAGCGACGTTTCCCGTCGAGACTTTCATGAATCTCAATGTGACGGTCGAGCAGATCTAAGTAAATCCGAATCCAAGAAAAAAAGGCCGAATTGATCCGGCCTTTTTTTAGTTTTGAGGTGTCGGGCTCGGCATCATTGTGATCCGATTCCGGCGTAACGTTTCCATTAGCCGCCGACGTTGTCGCGGCGTCATGTATCGCATGTCGATCGGCGGTATTACGGGTCGAACGTTTGGCGTTCTGGGTGTCCCCGGCGTCCTCTGTGTAATGCCATCTTCAGTGATCACATGATCGGGCGTCACAATAGTGCCGTCGGGCGTGATATGGGTGTTCCCCATATAGACCGTATCGTCGTCGCCTACGATGATCTCGCCGTCCTTATTCTGTGGCGCCTTATTCGCGGACCGCTGGGAGGGCGCATTTTTCGTCGGATCCGGAGGCTTCGTCGTCGAGGCATTCGCCTCCGCCGAGGCCGCGCCAGCAGTTTCTGCCGATGCTGTCGCGTTAGCATTGTCGTTAGGCGATATCGAGATCGCATTTATTTCTGCAGTCGGAGGGACCGGGGTAACAGCTTGAGGTTCCGGTGTCGGTAGCTCACCCGCAAAAAGATTCGGATCATACAGGTAAGCACCTCCGAGCACGGTACCAGCCAGCAGCACACCAGCTAAGCTGATGGCCACAAGTCCGAAGCGTCGTCTTGAGCCAGATTCCGTATTTGCCGTTGAGTTCTTGAGTGCCGTGAGTTGCGACAACTGGCCCGGCAACACCTCTGTCTTAATATCGGTCTGCCGATCGGGTTGCTGCACCGTCGAGCCGGGCATTATTTTCGTTCGCTGCGAAAAGATCTCGGTCTGCCCCGGCGCGGCGGCGAACGTTCCAGCCGCGAGGTCCGCGTACTTTTCGTGCTCGCGCATCATCGTGCTCATCTCCAGCGCAGTACTCGGCCGTTGCGACGCGTTGAGAGCCAACGCTTTTTGTAAAACTCCGGCTACTCCTGCCGGTATTTCGTGGACGATCCGATTCGCCGGTATGAGCGGATCCGGCTGATGAGCCAGCAGCGCCATCGCGCGCGTAAGAGCATCCTCAGGCGGCGTACCCGTCAAGAGGTGATAAAGAGTCGCTGCCAGCGAATACAGATCGCTTCTCGGATCGGTACCTGTGCCCTGGATCTGTTCGAGCGAAGCGTAATTGCGCGAATATCCGAAAATACTCTTTGCGGCAGTTTGATTGCCCGCGTCTGTTGGGTTGCCCTTCGCCAGGCCGAAGTCCAGCAGGATGATCTGGCCGGACGGTGTGACCTTTAAATTCTGCGGTTTTATGTCGCGGTGAATAACCGGATTCACCTGGTTGTGAAGAAAGTCGAGAGCGTCGAGAAGTTGATCTGCCCACTTCAATACTTGCTCGACCGGAAACGGCCGCGAATTATCTTCAAGCGTGTGAAAGAGATCCTCTCCGGAGATGTACTCCATCACCAGAAACTGTCCGTTATCTTCGACGAAATGATCGGTCACTCGCGGAAGTGCGACATGCTTTAGGCTGTTCAGAAGTCGGGCCTCGCGTTCAATGGCCTTCCGATAATTGTTGTCCATGAACAGCGTCTCTTTTATCGCAACAATGCTGCCGAAACGTTCGTCGGTCGCAACATAGACTGCGCCCATACCGCCTTGTCCGATCTGCTTGTCGATACGGTAACGCTGCTGCAAAACTTTGCCTGTTTCGATCATTGTTTAGGGATACGCTTCCGGGCGCGAATAGTTTACTACAAGAGACACAAATCGGGCAGACCGTCGAGCGCGTCTGCCCATGATGATTTCGCAATTTGTGATGCCTGTCTATCGGTAAGCGCTCGCACCAACTCTTGGGAGGTTGTAAACATCAGCCAGAGTATTGAGTTCGAATCGGACGCGGTTCCAATTAGCTTCCGTGCCGGATCCGAAACGGCTATTTCTCATATTACGGTCGATGTCGGTGGCGATGTTCAGGCAGCGCCTGGTTTCGTCTTTGTTTTCGATCCAGGCATCGTGTCGGCCAAACTCACACGCGAGCTCGTCGGTTACGTTCTCAAGATCGCGGGCCCGATCCATGAGCCAATTCTCGCGACTTGATCCATCCAATCGGCTTCGATCAAGGGACCTGTCGTAGTTGTTTACAAAGTTGTCGACGCGATCTTCGACTCGGTTGATGATAGCTTTGACCTGAGCTTTATTTAACGCGACGCTACGAGCTTCGCGATAATACCGACGCTGTGCATTTCCGGTTTCCGCCATCATCAACATCGTCAAAACCAAAGCTAACCCTGCGGATATTTTTAGAGCTGTTCTTTTCATTTCCGTTCTCCGTATTAATGTGATCTATAAAACCGAGCGGGACTAAGATACCGCTCGTCGAATCAGACGTGGACGAGAGACGGAAAGTCGAAAAAAGAATCGTGGAGATCCAGATGAGATTTCTGCGGGATCTAAGTCAAAAGCTTTTCGTCGAACCAGCGCTCGGTCATGTCGCACCAGATCGCGAGCCCTTTCCAGTCGCCAAACTTCTTGTAATGACGTTCGATCTTTTTATCGGGACATACTTTCTCGCGATTATGCTTTTTGTAGAACTGGGACCGCAGCCACGAGTCGAGTGCGAGGCCGTTGTATCTTCCGATAAGCTTTAGCAAATTGTCGGCGGCATAATCGCCGAAACCTTTGACGTTCTTTATCTCTTTTTTTAGTTCGGCGGAAGGCACGTCGGAGGTCAGCCATGATTCGGGATCGAGCTTTCCGGAAGCAACCGCTTCGGCGAGTTCGACGAAATAAGGCGATCGGTATCCGGCGCGGATCTCATCGCGATAAAACTTTTCATCAACCGACGCCATCGCTGCGGGTGTCGGAAAGGCGTGACCGCCCCCGATCGCAGGCGCGCCCAAATTGTGAACGAGATTCCGCACCATGTTTTTTGTGAGGGCCCATGAACAGTTTGTTGTGCACATGGTTTTTACCATGTCTTCAAATACGGTCGCCGACCGGATGAGCCGACCGGCTCGCGATGTCGAAACCCATTTAAGTCGATCTTCGTTGTCGGTCAGGACATAAAAATCGTCGAGCGGATCATCAAGCCGCAAGATGTGTCTGACATCGCGAATTAGGTTTTGTTCTTTGAACTTCTTGCTCGAGATATCGATCTCGATCCCGCCGCTTATCTCGTAGATAACGGCCGAGACGGGTTTTGCAAAACCCGTCTCGAGGATACATTCCAAATGCCAATTCTCATCGTCGAGCTGCATGGGCAGCAGTTCGCTCCATCCGTGACTGTAAACGGTGTGGCGGAAGCTGAAATTAGCCGGGGTTTCGAGAAATAATTTTGTCGGCATATAGAAATAGTATTGCGAAGTGCTGACTCGAGACAAATCTTTACAATTATTAAGACCAACGCCCTTGTTTTTTCGTCTTACCGTGCATAATGGAGCTAAATTACAGGTCGCTCCGTCATAAAAAGCTTGTATTTTTTGAAGGATTGGTTTAGATTTCTATCTGTCAAACAAATTTTAACGGCCATCGAACCCACCTTGCCGTTTCCAGGAAATCCTTCACAGATAGAAAAAATTTGAATAGTAGCCGTAGAGGAGGAATGGGTATGTCCAGCTTGAAATCGCACTCGTTGCTGCGACTGATAAGCATATCGGTTTTTATTTTCCTTTCGCTGATTTCGATATCCGCGCAGGAAGATCCGGACCCGAATTCACCGACCCCGATTTTGCTCAGTGAGAGCGATTCAACGCGGGCACTCGTAGCGTCGACAGGCAAAAGGAACTCATCCCGATCAGCCGCGCGCATATACTCGGCGAATCAGAGGATCGAGATCTTCGTTACCAACATCGATCTGATCGACGGTGAGGGTGCGAACGCGTTTCGCGTTTACATTGAAGACGCGAAAGGTCGCGAATACCGTTTTCCGGTCCTCGACGTACGGCCTTCCGATCTTCAAAAAGACGTCTATAGCGTAGTTGTGGAACTCGCTGACGATCTTCACTACTGGGCCGAGCCACCCACAACCGGCGACGTACTGGTGCGTCTGACATGGCGCGGACTCTCGAGCAATCGCGTGAGATTGGCTCTCGGCGGTACCGGCGGCGTGATAAAGGACGATCAGGGCTCGGCGCCGACTCCGTTATCGGCTGTGAACGTCGCGAACGGTTCACGCACCGGCAGCGGTCCGACGAGCGAACTGGTCAGCTACCGTTGGTCAGGCGACCGAATAAGATTTCTTGAACAAGGGACGTTCGGCCCGACTCCGGCACTCGATACGCGCATCCGTCGTATCGGTCTGCGAACCTGGCTCGCCGAACAATTCGAGATGCCGTATCCGTCGGTGTTGAATCCGTACCCGAACATACCGCTGATGCCGACGACCGTCACGACCGATTGTCAGAACAATATTCCCGTAAATTGTGTTCGTGATCATTACTCGATGTATCCCGTACAGACCTGGTTTTACAAAGAAGCGTTGTACGGCGAACCGCAGCTGCGGCATCGCGTATCGTGGTCGCTGGGTCAGATCTGGGTTATCTCCGGCGTTGATACGCAACAGTCGTCCTGGATGATCGAGTATCACCAGCAGTTAAGTCGGAATGCCTTCGGCAACTGGCGCACGTTGATGTACGACATGACGCTGAACCCGGGGATGGGAAACTATCTGGATATGATCCGTTCGACCAGAAACAACCCAAACGAAAATTATCCTCGTGAGGTCCTTCAGCTTTTCAACATCGGTCTGTTCATGCTTAACCAGGATGGAACGGTGCAAACTGATGGACTTGGAAATCCCATCCCGACGTACGACCAGACGACTATAAATAATTTTACAAAGGTGTTCACCGGATGGCGCGACTGCCGAGTGGCTGACCTGAATGCAAGCTGTCCCGACGCGACACCAAATGGTCCTGATTACAAAGATCCGATGTCTCTGGCGACGGGCAATCACGACCTGACGGCAAAGACGCTCTTGAATTATCCGGGCGTTACAAATCAAAACGTCGCGGCCTGCACAGGTTGCACCGCCGCACAGATATACACATACGCATATAACTCGCTGAACCAGGCGCTGGATAATATTTACAATCATCCGAACGTCGGGCCGTTCGTAAGCAAGCTGCTTATTCAACACCTCGTCACGAGCGATCCGACGCCGGCGTATGTCGGGCGAGTCGCGGCGGTGTTCAATGCGAATCGTACGAATCCAACGCAGATGAAGGAAGTCGTCCGGGCGATACTCCTCGATCCCGAGGCTCGCGGCGACATCAAGACGGATCCGCGCTATGGCAAGCTTCGTGAGCCGGTCCAACTGACGACGAACATCTATAGAAACTTCAACGTTACTGACATCGCGGGCACAGGAAGAAGCGATGGTGACATCAACCGTTTCCCGTCGGGCCAGGGTCAGAATGCGTTCAACGCCCCGACGGTCTTCAACTACTATCCGCCGAACTTCATCGTTCCGGGTACGACTCTTCTGGCTCCGGAGTTTGGTATCTATACGACGGGTACCGCGATCGGCCGGGCGAATCTTGGTAATTCGACAATATTCGGGCAGATAAACGTTGCTCTGCCAAACACGCCTAGCGGTACCAAGATAAATCTTGGCGACCTCCAGGCAATCGCGGCGGCTGACACGACAAGTAATCAGCTGCTCGACCATCTGAATACTCGGATGATGCACGGCGCGATGTCTCCACAGATGAAGAGCACGATCATGACAGCCGTCAATACAGTTGCATCGACCGACACTCTCGGGCGGGCTCGTGCTGCAGTGTATTTGGTCGCGACATCGTCGCAATTTCAGGTGCAGAGGTGAAAAATATGAAACAGGATAGACGCCAATTCTTGATCAGATCCGGATGCACGCTGGGCATGACGGCGCTCGCCACGCAGATGCGTCACTTCGGCCTGATGAGTGCAATTGCTCAAAATGTGAGTGACGAGAAGCAGGACGCGGTGCCGAGCGATTATCGTGCGCTCGTATGCATCTTTTTGTCGGGCGGGAACGACGGAAACAATACCGTCATCCCGAATCACAACGACGCGACGATCAGCAATTACACGACGTACTTCAATGCCCGAAACACCCAGGGGCTGGCGATCCCGCAAGCTTCGCTGCTGCCGATCGCTGTTCCCAGGATGGGCGGATTGACTTACGGCTTACACCCATCGCTTGGTCCCGGTGGAGGAACGAACAATGGTATCCACGAGCTTTGGGCACTCGGCAAGATGGCGGTCGTCACGAACGTCGGAACGCTGGTCGCTCCGATGACCAAAGCACAATATCAGAACGGCTCGGTACCGAAGCCGTTCCAGTTGTTCTCGCACTCAGATCAAGTGTCGCAATATCAGGGCGGCCGGAGCGACATTGAGACTTACACGGGCTGGGGCGGGCGCATCTCCGATCTGAGAACATTGCCTGACAATCCGAGCGGATTGATCCCGATGATCACATCCATCTCGGGTGCTCAGCTTTTCACAGCGGGTCAGACAACGCTTCCGCTCGCGATCGCGAATGCCGGAACTGGGCTGAATAACGTCTTGAGTCCGGCCGGGTACAACGCGACTGCGCCTTCGCAGGCACGTCTCGCGGCTTTCAATCAACTTCGAGGCATCGACCTCAGCTCGCAGATCGTCGCGGCGGCAAGCCATGTCACCGATCAAGCGATCGCCGCCAACGCAGTGTTTCAAACATTCCAGGAAGTCACGGCGACGTTTCCAAACACCAATATCGGAAATCAGCTGAAACAAGTTGCAAGGGTAATTAAGAAACGAACGGATCTCAGCGTAAATCGACAGGTATTTTTTGTTCAGCTCGGCGGGTTCGATACCCACAACAACCAAACCGCGGCGAATGGACAAACCGGCTTGCTCACACAGCTGGGCCAGGCGATGCGCTCGTTCTACGACGAGATGGTCGTGCAGGGAATCGGGGATAAGGTCACGCAGTTTACGATGGCGGATTTCTCGCGGACGTTCAATCCGACCGGTACCGGCGCAGCGGTGGGAACTGACCACGCCTGGGCGAATTATCACTTCGTTGTGGGCGGCGGAATTACGGCAAGCGATTTCTACGGGATCAACACAACGAACGGAACTCCGTTCCCGACGCTGACGTTCAACGGCCCCGATGACGCAGACAGCGGCACGGGTGCCCGCGGACGATGGATACCGACCACATCGGTTGAGCAATACGCGGCTACGCTAGCCCGCTGGTATGGACTCCCCGATGCGAATCTTGCGACGGTGTTTCCAAAGATCACAAATTTTGCGAATACTAATCTCGGTTTCATGCAGCCGCCGGCTTAGGAAGACGAGAGACAGGAGAAAGGGAGAAGGGGAGACTCGTTCTCCCTTTCTCCCTTTCTCCGCTTCGGTCGTTGAACTTTGATCGCCGCGACTCTAGAATTCAACTAAGCCGTGAATCTGCCGAATTATCTAACTTTTGCCCGGATCATTATTGTGCCGCTGCTGGTCGTCGTGTTGTTGACACCGGTCGCAGAGCAATGGTTCGGTGTAAGCGGGTATGCTCTGGCGATCTTCATCTTCTTAGTCGCGTCTTTCACGGACATTCTCGACGGGCATCTTGCCCGGCGACGCAATCAAGTCTCGACCCTCGGGAAATTTCTCGACCCGATTGCAGACAAACTTCTCGTCTCTGCTGCGCTTATCGTCCTCGTAGAGAAACACCTCGCACCTTCATGGGCCGTTGTAATTATTCTCGGGCGTGAATTCATCGTCACGGGTTTGCGATCGGTTGCTGCGACAGAAGGTATTGTCATCCAGGCGCAAAGCATCGGCAAAGTGAAAATGTGGGCGCAGTGCATCGCGATCGTTGCGTTGCTTGTAGCCGCCGCGAATGGCACTCCGCCAGTTTCAAACTTCGGCTTGGATTATCCGTTCTTCCGCTTCTGGGAAGTTGTTGAAGTTCGCACCGCGTTTTCGAATCTTACGACGCTGTCACTGACGGCGAACGATTGGAAGGTATTCGGCTATCTCGTCGGACGCGGAGCTCTCTGGATTTCGGTGATAACTGCCTGCTGGTCGATGTACGATTACTTCACGTATTTCTTTCGCGAGAAGAACAAGCCCGCCGCGATTTGAGTTCCAACTATCCACTAACAACTACCCACTATCCACTGAAGCAATAAATGATCTTCAGTGGGTAGTTGTTAGTGGATAGTCAGCTCGGATTAGCGACGCGGCTCATCAGATACAGTAAAGAACTCGCCAGTCCCATCGTA
>JANMUW010000312.1:0-10632 GCA_031392105.1 Acidobacteriota bacterium
GTGAAGCCGGGACGCAGGTCCTTGACATCTTCAGTGAGTGGAAATCTCTGTACATCGACTACTCGGGCAAGCTTCAGAAGGCACAGATCGATGAAGTTGAGATCTAGGCACTCGAACCGCTAACAAAAGAGCTGGTGGAAATTGAAATGGAAAAAACACAGCATCTGTATTTGAGATTTATTGCGGTCGTCTGTTTAGTGTTCTGCGTTTCGTCGATTAGGGCTGCGGCGCAAAGCGAACCGAAGTCTTTACTCGCAAAAGTTCTGCCCGGATTTGAAAACTTCATCAAATCTGATGGCGTCGTCATACCGTACAGGAGTTTGTCACATACCTGCTCACCCCTTACTCCAAACCCGAAGCGTGATTGCTGGCTCGGACTTGGGCCGGAGGAATGGCAAGCCAAACGCTTCCTGACGATATACAACCGCGACGGTTCCATCTGGTACCACTTCAGCGTTCAACCTAGTGATCCGGATTTCTATCGAAAGCGTCCAATTTCAAGAAAAGATTTTGTTCCACTCGGGCCTGTGCCTCGGTTCAACGAGGAAGGCGATGAGATCCTTACTGATTCACAAGTGTTTCTTCGCCTTGTCGCCGAGGCACCAAATTGGTACGAGGTCGAGGTGAATAGCGAATCTCGCGAGACAAAGTATTTAGATCGGACAGATGGGTTGTGGACGAAGGTCGATTGGTCTGACGTCTTCAATCAAAGCGCTTTTGTGTATTTTGACCCAACCAGCGTAGCGGTTCTGGAGAAGCCGAATGGAAAGCCCGCAACGGAGTGCAGAGCGAACACGTCGACCAAACATACATTCAGCAAACTGGACGGAGATTGGATGTTTATTGACGATCGGATATTCCAGGCTTCGGATTGTCGAGGTTGGGTTCGATGGCGGAAAGGTCAGGCTATACTCATAGGCTCGATACTCAACGCGGAGAAAGTCCCGGAGATGGAACCATAGCGCATTAATCGAGGGGTCTGTAATTTTGTGTTCTGAGTTTTGGTCCCTGCCGGGGATCGACAATTTTAATTACCCACCTTTGGTTGGCAGCTAATGCGGCCGGGGCAGCCAAAGGCGGGACTAATAGAGGTTAATCCCACAATGCCCATAGAAAAAGCCCGCGAAATTCTCAAACATCGTTTCGGCTTCGACACCTTTCGACTTCACCAGGAAGTTGCGATCGAGGCCGTCCTTCAAGGCAAAGATTGTGTTGTCTTAATGCCAACGGGCGGCGGTAAGTCGCTCTGCTATCAAATCCCGGCTCTTGTAATGGACGGCCTCACCGTCGTGATCTCTCCGCTGATCGCGCTGATGAAGGATCAAGTCGACGGATTGCGGGCGAATGGCGTTGCGGCATCATTCCTAAATTCGTCGCAGACCTCGGCAGAGCAGGTTGAAGTCTTTCAGAAGATTCGCAGGGGAGAGATGAAACTCTTGTACGTTGCTCCCGAACGGCTCTTGCAAAGCGGCGACCAGTTCATTGATTTCTTGCGCGGACTAAACATCTCTCTTTTCGCGATCGATGAAGCTCACTGCATCTCCAGTTGGGGACACGATTTTCGGCCGGAGTACCTCAGGCTCGCGGCGCTGAAACGAGAATTCCCGAGCATTCCCCTCATCGCGCTGACTGCGACCGCCGACGAACTCGTGCGCAAAGATATCGTTGAACGACTCACGATCAATGACGCAGAAGTCTTTGTATCAAGTTTTAATCGACCGAATATTTACTACGGCGTCGAACCCAAGCGGAATTCTTACGGCCAACTTCTTCATTTTCTCGACGAGCGCAAGGATCAGAGCGGGATCATTTATTGTCTCAGCAGAAATTCGGTTGATTCGCTTGCCGCGGATCTGCGCGACGCCGGATTCAGTGCGATGGCGTATCACGCCGGACTGGATAAAGAGGCGCGCGACAGGAATCAGAATTCTTTCCTGAATGACGAAACGAAGATCATCGTCGCGACGATCGCGTTTGGTATGGGCATCGACAAATCGAACGTGCGTTTTGTCGTGCACATGGACCTGCCGAAGAACATAGAAAGCTATTACCAGGAAACCGGCCGAGCTGGTCGCGATGGTTTGGAAAGCGAAGCACTGCTGTTTTATAGCTGGGCGGATGTCAGCAAGCTAAAGGGATTCGTCGAGGTGGACGGCAACGTTGACCAGTCGGCGATCATGCTGAAAAAGCTTGATGTGATGGCGAAATTCGGCGACCTGAAATCGTGCCGGCGAAAATTCCTGCTCCACTACTTCTCCGAGGTCCTCGCGGAAAACTGCGGCAACTGTGACAACTGCACAAAGAAATTCGAACGGTTCGACGGCACGGTCATCGCTCAAAAAGCTCTCAGTGCCGTCTACCGGACCGGACAGCGCTTCGGTTTGAGTTACCTGGTAGATTTCCTTCGTGGATCACAGGCTCAAGCGATTCGCGACGAGCATAAAAACATTAAGACATACGGCATCGGTGCAGATCTCCCGAAGCAGGCGTGGTTCGATCATTTCAAAGACCTGATAGCCCAGGGCTATCTCGCTCAGACCGAGGGAGCATACCCCGTGATAGTTTTCACCGAAAAAAGCGCAGATGTACTTTCCGGAAAAACCAAAGTCGAGCTGATAAAAGCCACGGTCCAGGAAGAGAAAAAACGGAAGCTCGTCGCCGAAGTTGCTCTTCCTTATATTCCGGTGCTGTTTGAAGAGCTCCGTAACATCCGCACGGTATTCGCGACAAACGAGAAAGTACCTCCATACGTCGTCTTCTCCGACGCAACGCTTGTCGAGATGGCGACCTATTTACCTCAGAGTGATTGGGAGTTGCGAAAAATTTCCGGCGTTGGGGATTTGAAATTTGAAAAGTACGGTGCGGATTTTCTGCGGGGGATAAAGGACTATAGTCTTAAAAACAATCTCGTATCGCAGATCGATCTGAAATCGCCGAAACATACGAATAGGCAGCGAACCAAACGCAATGCGAACGGCAAAGATACTTATTTGATCTCCCTCGAGTTGTTCCGCATCGGCCGCTCGATAGACGAGATTGCGCGGGAGCGCGGCATCCAGCCGAGCACCGTCGAAAATCACCTGTCGAGATTCATCTCCACCGGCGAGATTCAATTACAAGAACTCGTCCCGCTGCACAAGGTCGAAACCATCCGCAACGCCATCCTGAAATTCAACGACGGCGGAGCGTTGTCTCCGATAAAGGAGTTTCTGGGCGAGGATTATACCTACGGCGAGATCCGGGCCGTGATCGCGTCCATGTAAGTTAGTGGAATGTATTATTAACGCGCAGACCGCGGAGCTCGCAAAGATATTTTCATATCTCTGCGAGCTCCGCGTTAGAATCTCCCGTTTAGTATACGTTCACATTCACGGTCGCACTGCCATCGCGGCCGACCGGATTGTACTTGATCGTATTCACTCCCTGGATCAGATACTGTGAAATATCCATCGTAAATAATCCACCGGCCATCTGCTCCCGCGAGATCATGAAGTCGTAGTCGTTAACATGAACGACAAGTTTCTTCAGATCGGGCGTGGCCCTTACGACTAACGTGCCCAGAGCATTCGGAGCATAAAAGGTCTGGAACAACGTCGGTGGACCGGTTCCAGGATCTCGGCCGATCGTTATCGGGTATGAACCTATGTCGACGCCTTGATAATACGCCTTCAGGATCTGTAGGAAGGTCTGTCCGGCGAGTCCACGTCCGTGCGAGCCGTATTGGCTCATCCCGACGTTGTGTCCCCAACCGCCGCCAGTCGATGTGAGACTGTTGAGTGTGCCGTCCGCGTTCATTACCGGCTCGATCATCGCCGGATTCGTCAGCGTGAAGTTTACGGCGATCGCGGTGCCGGTGCATGGTGCGACCGGACTTGTGCCCACAGACCGCGTCCGTCCAATGACGTTGCGAAGATTATCCCACCCGCGCACCTCGACTACACCTGTCGTCAAAGTGATTCGAACGCGGGCGATCCGGTTCGAACCTGTCATCCGTTGTAGCACTTCGATCCCGGTAATATTGCCGCTTGTGTTTCCGTTGATGACGACGACTCGTCCGGCCAGCCTCGCTTTTATGTCCGATGCAGGGATCGTGATCCGCCAACGAGCAAATCGATTGGCGACGCGTCCGCACATGTCGTAAGCGAAAGCCGGATTCGCGACTGTCCAGAACGCATGGCGTCCGGCGTCGGTCGTAAGGTCGGGTGCCGCACCTTCACCGTCGTATATGCCGGTCAGATAGGGCGTGACGTTTGTTCCCGGAAGCTGCGTGCTCGGTGAATTGAAGATCCAGTGATTGCTGTCGCTGTAACCGCCGAACGAAGACGAGTACAGAGCGGATATTATGCGCCCGTTGTAAGACGCTACAAGTCCGCGAGTTTGTTCGGTCGCCTGTACCGCACGCGCGTGTTCCGAGATGACTCCTCGATAGACCTGCGAGGATGACGAATCGACTATGTCGAACGGGTAACCTCGAGCGATATAGTTTCCGATATTCGCGATCGCGTAACCGCGTGCCGCAGTCGCTTGGGCTTTCAGCGCTTCCATGTGGAAGGAAGCGATCGACTCATTGGCGACAACGCCGCGGACATAATTCTCGACTTCGAGGATGTTCATGAGATTTACGCGATCGGCCGCTGTGATGGTGCCGCGTGAAACCTCGATCGCCCCGCGATATTGCGGAACGGTCTGCGGGCTTCCCGCGAGAAGCGGATTGCTCCGGCGAATACTTTCGATGCGGAAATAATTTGTCGGGAGCTCGGGCATGAACCGAACCGGGCCTGCTACCGTGAACGTTCCGCCAGGCCCTGTGACCGAATATCCCGCAGCGTTCGTGTAACTAACTTCGACTATCTGACCCGGAGAGATCACATCGATCTGTGCGCCCGTGGATTGGTCGATTACGTAAGCGAAGCCTTCCGTGTTTGAGACGCGGACCGACGGATGATTCAGCGAGGCGAATTCCGAATAAGCTCCGGTCGCGGTGTATGAGTAGTAGATTCCGACGCGAATAGCGACAACGGCCTGCGTCGGATTTCCGAGAATGACCGGCCCGAGATCGTCACGATTCCCAGAAGCGTGCGATTCGCCGTTCTCGGCCCGCGATCGAATAAACTCTTCTTCGAGGACCAGCTCTTCCTCGGGCGTGGTTTGTCCGAGGCTGTTAATGGCAAACATCATCGACGCGAAAAGCACCCCGACAAGACCCACAAAAGTGCGCAGCTTCATCTTTAAGATCCTCCAAATTGATTTTTGCTAGCTGCTTGGGAGCAGTGTGTGGACTATAACGAGGGATTGTAGCAGGGCTGATTACGACAATCAACGTTTGTAGTTGACGCATAGGGTAATCGAGTCCTTTTGCGGAGAAGCGAAAAGGTGAAACGGGCTACTAATGCCGTGTGCCGGGCGAGTGTCAAGATAATCTCGAGGGCTCGATACTTGGCCATAGACCGGAAGATTCAAAAAAAACTCGCGCGACTTTTGTCCAGACTGGATATAATTTCCCATCATGAAAAAGATAATGCGCTCGGTTTTCGTCGGATCCTTTCTTGCGGTCTTGACGTCGTTCGCATATGCCGGTGACCTGAACATGTTTCGAAAGGTCTCTGATTTCGATGGCGACGGACGCGCTGACTTTGCCGTCATCCGCGACGAGTCCGGTAGGAAGATCTGGTATATCTGGCAGAGTACGGCGGGATTCAAGACCGTCCACTGGGGCGCCAATTTTGACGTCAGCGCCGCAGGAGACTACAACGCCGATGGCGTGACTGACTTTGCGGTTTTCCGGGATACATCGACATTCCCGCCCCTGTGGGCTTTTCATATATTGGAAAGCGGATCGAATAATTACGCCGTAAAAAGCTTTACCTCCTTCGGTAACTTTGGAAGCGTTTTCGTCCACCAAGACTATAACGGCGACGGTCGTGTGGACGCCGCGCTAACTCTCGGCGAATTTGGTTTCTCCCGGCAGCTGGATGTTCAGTTCAGTGGACCTGCCGGCGGCGGGTTCGCAACATCCATCCCGGCCCGCGAGATCCCGATTCGACTGGGCGACCTCGATGGAGATGGCATCGCCGACATAGCTCATTACCATATCGACACCTTTCTCATAACCGTCCGCAAATCGACCGGCGGTATACGGATCTCTCAATTCGGAATCTCGGGCGATCGACACTTGATGGCCGATTTCGATGGCGATGGGATCGGCGACTTGGCTATATTCCGGCCATCGACCGGGATCTGGTGGTGGATCCGAAGTTCAGATGGACAGGCGAATGCGGCTAAGTGGGGATCGAGTGGCGATATACCCGTGCCGGCAGACTATGACGGAGACGGAAAAACGGATCTCGCCGTATGGCGGCCGGGAGCGCAGTCGACATTTTGGGTCTTCGGAAGTCAAAGCGGCATGCTCGTATTTGATTGGGGCATAAGCACCGACAGAGTAGTTACGTTCTAGGCCCAGGCATGCGGCCGAGCGTTTTCACGGATGAACAGACTCGTCGGGTCAGACTCGGTTGGCCCGGAGCAACCCTTTTGGTTACTTTGCTTTCAGCGATGTCCACGTGGGCCGAGCCTATGTTCTTGACGCTCAGGCAAAAAGGTACAACTTTGCTTCTCAGCTCGTGACCGTTCAGGACGAGGTTACCGGGCTTGTAGTCGTGGCGCAGTAACTCGCGGCGGGACAGGTTGACGGGCAGGGTTCGCGATCCAAATTCAGAGCCCTCGTCAAATTGATTTCAGTCCTTTCATGATCTCGGTGTGACTGCGCAGTATCGAGGTTGCTTGCTCCGGATTTACCGCGAGCGACCAATCGTCTCGGTCGAACGTGCCGCCGAGAAAAATTCCGTCCGAGCGTGGAAACATATGACCGGCGCCGATATAACCGTAGTCGATCTCCGGTTGCGGCAACAGCACCTCCAATTGTCCGCGGACCGGTATCAACTTTTCATCGCCGAAGAGATTACGTGCACCCAGGCCGCTGCAATTAAAAATAACCGGCTCGGGCAGGCGCATAACTTCTTCCCGGCCGCGAAATTCCTTTACGACGATTCTCCCGCCGGCGCTGTAGAAGTCGCGTAGAAGCGCCCGGAGATAAACCGGGGACTCGATCATCATCGAGCTGTACTGACGGACAATCGGAACCCCAAAATAGTTTGCGGGATCGCGGTGAACGATCTGTTGCGGATATAGGTCGTTGCCTCCGGCGAGCTCGCCTTGGAGACCCATCTCCGTGCGATGAAGCGTAAAAATATCTAGCCAGCGAACGCCGTAATCGCTTCCGACCAGCAGCTGGAAAGCTCGATTTGAGGTACGTGCAGCAACCCGAAACTGCTCGACGAATTTTGTCGACACAGCATCCGCGTCAAACAGCGAAACCGGGGACCAGAAGCCGGCGGCGATGTTTGATGTTGTGTCGGGCGGCAGATCCTTAGCATAGATCGTTACCGTTCCAGGCCCGTCCTGATAGCGTCGCTGCAGCATGATCGCAGTCGAGAGTCCATTCACGCCGCAGCCAAGCACTGCGTAGCGTCTGGGCAAACTTTTCGCTGCCCGACGAGAAGGAGTTATAGGAGGAAAATCTCGAAGAAGATCCACGGCCTGGGTTGCCGTGCCCCATGACAAGGTAATACCCGCCCCGCCATGACCGTAATTGTGAATTAAGAGCTTTGTTCCGAGCTGCTGAGCTTCGACAACATACCCTTCCGAGCGAAATGGTCTAAGCCCGACGATCTCGCGAATTACGCGATCACGCGCGACCTTGACCGGGGTGAAACGGCGAAGCTTTTCTTGCCCGAGAGTACGCAGTAATGGCGCATGTGCAGCGAGAGCGAAACTACTCGCTGTGATGGCGTTCCGCAAAAAAGAGCGGCGATCGAAAAGAGATGCGGGTCGATCGGAGATTTCGGTCGGCGTGATCAGATCTGGGCTAACGTTCATCAAAGTCTAAAACGTAAGGATTGAAGTTGCGGACACGATTGAGAATATCTAACATCGCGTCGTATATCAACGAAATTTTGACCGCGATCAGACGAGTGGAAAGTTTTCGAAAGATCCCAAGCGCATTGAAACGACTGCTGATCGAGATCGGCGCGGTTTGCTTTTTTCCCGTGACGGTCGCCGGGGTCATTAACGAGCTGCGTCCGGGCACGCTTGCCGAACATCATAACCTCGACGGTCCGACCGACTGGATATTCGCGCTAGTCGGTCCGGCCCTGCTCGGGTGGGTGCTCGAGGATATTTTCCGTCCGCGCGTAAAGGTCGAGCGCTGGTACCCGTTAATCGGCCCTTTCGATTTCTTGAGTACTCATCCTTCCTACGTCCTTATCGACCTGCTAACGATGGCGTTCTCGGGGTTCTACTTATGGATCGGCGCGAGTGGCGATTTTGAAATGCCGATCTTTTGGATCGCGTTCGGAACTGCCGTTGCGATCCCAGTGGTGAGGATCACGGCATGGTACGTTCTTGGCTTGAGGATCCCGGCCCATATGGACAGTGAGGCGTACCTGCCGCCGCTCTGGTCGTTCCTTATCTTTGCCTCGATCCTTTTACTGGCATTATTTGCAGCCGCTGTTCGCTGACCATGTGCGCCCGATGCTTTCGATGTCGCGTACCCCGAGCCGAACGCGGAGGAACGTACGAGAGCAGAGATTGCAAGTTCGATCCCGTCGAGACCTCCGGGAGTCGCGAGGTCGATTCGTTCTGAGCAAAACTGCTAAGTAAATAACCGCAATCGCGATTTAAACAATTCCGGGAAAAATCGTAGAATCTCTGCTTATAACCATTTCCTATCGGAAAATAATTTACTGGAGCAAATTTTTATGAAGATTGGTCTGCCAAAAGAGATCAAAGACAACGAATATCGCGTGGGCTTAACGCCGGCGGGCGTTCAGGCACTGGCGCACTCGGGCCACGAAGTCTATGTGCAGAAGATGGCCGGAGAGGGCTCGGGCTTTACCGATGAGCAGTATGTGAAGGCTGGTGGCCAGTTGCTCGATACGGCGGATGACATCTGGAAAACCGGCGACATGATCGTAAAGGTCAAAGAGCCGATCGCACCCGAGTACCCGCGGATGCGTGAGAACCAGCTGCTGTTTACATATCTGCACCTCGCGCCTGAACTCGAGCTGACCAAGCAGATGATGGATCGCAAGGTGACCGGTGTCGCATACGAAACGATCACCGACAAGGCCGGCCGTTTGCCTTTGCTTACGCCGATGTCGGAAGTCGCGGGACGTATGTCGGTCCAAGTCGGTGCGACCTATCTTGAAAAGATGAATGGCGGCCGCGGCATTCTGCTCGGCGGTGTTCCGGGAGTTCCGGCCGCGAATGTTGTGATCATCGGTGGCGGTATCGTCGGAACCGAGGCTGCAAAGATGGCCGTCGGCCTGGGCGCGAAAGTTACGATCATCGATCGCAACCTCGATCGCTTGCGTCAACTCGACGATATTTTTCTTTCAAAGGTTCAGACGCTGGCGTCTTCGCGCTATGCGATCGAAGAAGCGATCTCGCATGCGGATCTGGTGATCGGCGCGGTCCTCGTTGTCGGTGCTGCCGCTCCGAAGCTCGTGACACGCGACATGCTGCATCTGATACCGAAGGGAGCCGTGCTTGTCGACGTCGCCGTCGATCAGGGTGGATGCTTTGAGACGACGCATGCGACGACGCACTCTAACCCGACCTATTACGAAGAAGGCGTCCTGCATTATTGCGTTGCGAACATGCCGGGCGCAGTTCCGCGTACATCGACCTTTGCATTGACGAACGCGACGCTTCCGTACGCTCTCGATCTGGCGAACAAAGGATTTGAGGGTGCGATCGCCGAAGACGAGGGGCTTCGTGAAGGTGTGAATACTTACGCAGGTAAGCTGACGTATGAAGCAGTCGCAACATCGCAGAACCTCGAATACACGCCGCTGGATAGCTTGATCGACCTGAAAGCTGCGGCTGCCTAAGTCGCTTAGAGACATTGCCCGCGAAATACGCGAAAAGGCGCGAAAAGAAGAATTCCGATTCTTAATTTCGCGTTTTTCGCGTATTTCGCGGGCAAAGCTCCTTTCTCGGGCAAATTGTCTCGGGATTTTATACACTAATTACCTTTCGCGATGTACGAATTTGCAGTTACACCTGCTGTTACACAGCTCCGACGCCCGGGCGTCATAATTACTGAAGTTTCGCCGGGGAGCCTTGGAGAGGAACTGGAGCTTGCTCCGAGCGATCGGATCGTTCGCGTCAACGGACGCGCAATCCGCGATTACCTCGATTTTCGATTCCAGACCGCAGGCGAAACCGAACTGACATTCCAGGTCAAGAAGCCGAACGGTGAAACGCTTGAGATCGAATTCGATCGTGACGAGAGCGAAGACTTCGGGCTGATGTTCGAGCAGATCGTGCCTCGTCAATGCGCGAACGAATGTATCTTTTGTTTCTGTAAAGGGAATCCCGAAGACGCACGCCCGTCGCTGTTTGTCCGCGACGAGGACATTCGCCTCTCGTTTCTTTACGGGAACTACACAACGCTCAGCTCGATAACCGAGGACGAGATGAATCGGATCGTCGAGCATGCAGCGGGGTTTCATCGACCGCGATCGGCTTGCGAGTCAGGCGCAGCGCGCCGCCTTGACGATTTACCGCCAG
>JANMUW010000370.1:0-12829 GCA_031392105.1 Acidobacteriota bacterium
GATGACGCGAGTTCGTAAGTTTTTCAAGCTCAGCTCTCGAGAACGAACGATACTGATGCGTTCGTTCGTCTGGGTTGTGCTTTACAGGATCGGGTTGTGGATCCTGCCGTTCGATTCGGCGAAGAGGTGGGCCCTTGGAAACGCAAGGCCAGTCTCAGAGGTTTACGACCATCAAATGGTGGCTGAGATTGTTCGTGCGGTCACTTTTGCGAGCAGGTATGTGCCCTACGCTTCGTGCTTGACGCAGGCACTTGCGGCGAAAAAACTTTTACGGCATTCCGGACAAATTGCTGAACTGAAGATCGGCGTTACAAAAAGCAATGGTGAGTTTGAGGCACACGCGTGGCTAGAGATCGATGGTCGGATCGTTCTCGGCAGACAACGGATGCATTCTCGTTATGCGGTACTCAGTTCTTATCAAACAGCGATGGATGAGTGCGAGGAGAATCTCCTACAAGGTACACGGCATGCCCGTTGACATAATGAAACGATGAGCGGTATTGGTGCGGTTTACTATTTAGATTCAAGAGAAGTTGAAGTCGCTTCGCTTGAGAAAATAAACGAAATTCTTCGGCATCGAGGAATGGACGCTCATGGCGTTTGGCAGCGAAAGTCCATCGGCCTTACGCATCGTATGATGTGGACCACACCCGAGTCCCTGAATGAGAAACTCCCTTCACAAAGCTCCAATGGCTTCACGTTTATTACTTGTGACGCGCGAATCGACAACCGCGAGGAGTTGATTTCGTGTTTGTCGCTTAAAAGGCGAAACCCGGATGAACTACCGGATAGCGAGATAATTCTCGCGTCTTATGAAAAGTGGGGCAGCGATTGTCCGGCACACTTGATCGGCGATTTTGTATTTGTCATTTGGAACGAACGCGAAAAAACACTTTTCGCCGCTCGCGATCCACTCGGAGTAAAACACTTTTATTATTATTATCGGCCGGGAAAGCTATTCGCTCTGGCGTCAGAGATCAAGGCGTTGTTTGCGCTGCACGATGTGCCCCGGGAACTTGATGAGCAACACCTCGGAGACTATCTCGTCGTAAACTCGGAAGATAAAGAGAGCACGTTCTTCAAGGAAATCAAGCGACTTCCGGCGACGCATGCATTACTGGTTAGCAGGGAAGGCTTGCGGACATGGCGGTACTGGCAGCCCTCGATGGACGAATTGAAGCTCAAGAACGACCGCGAATATCAGGAAGCATTCAGAGAGAAATTCGCGCTTGCGGTTACTTCGCGCGTGCGAAGCGCGTACCCGGTCGGATCGATGCTTTCGGGAGGTTTGGATTCTTCCTCTATCGTGTGTGTCGCCGACGAGTACTTGAAGGCGCAAGGAAAGCAACCGCTTCATACTTTTTCGGCGGTCTTCCCGGAGATCGCGAAGGTTGATCCAAGAATCGACGAGACGCGTTTCATGCGTTCTGTTGTCGACAAAACGAATTGCAAGGCACACTTCATCAAAGTAGATGGAGCAAGTCCGTTGAGGGAGTCAGAACAGATTCTCTGGCACACCGACGACCCGGTCGGGGCACCGATCTACAAGGACTGGGAGATCTGGAAAGAGGCGCGAAAACAAGGCGTCCGAACTGTATTGAGCGGTATCGACGGTGATTCGACGGTTTCGCATGGATACGAAGATCTTGCAAACTTTGCACACCGGGGATGGTATCTACGGTTGTTCCGTGAAGCTTTGGCGCTCAATAGGAATATGCCGCGTCGGAGTCATCGAGTGAAGCGATTGCTTTGGCATCGCGGACTCGCGACGGCCGTGCCACCATGGGCTTACGGGGCGTGGCGAAAGCTCAAAGGACGCAAGCCGGAGGATTACACCCGGTCGCCAATTACATTTCCGCTGCACTTTCAAACTGTAAACGATCAGTTTAGACAGCGATTCGATTTGGAGAATCGGATAATCAAGTTTCAAGAGACGAATTATCCAGAGGGTATATCGCCTATCGATTATCACTGGCGAGCTTTAACGAACGGGCATTTTGCGATGATACTCGAGAACTCGGAAAAAGCGGCTGCGGCGCAAAGTGTAGAGCCTCTGTATCCGTTTTTCGACCGGCGCTTGATCGAGTTCTGTATCGCCCTTCCGCCGGGTCAACGTATCTATAAAGGTTGGACCCGATCAATCTTTCGCCACGCGATGGAAGGAATTATTCCGGCCGACGTGCAATGGCGAACTGATAAGTCAAACATTGGTGCAAGCCTGAAGATCGATCTGCTCAAATACGGTAATCGCGAACTTGAAGATGCTTTCGCGACGGACGCATCTCCGCTCGCAGAATATCTCGATATGGCGGCACTCAAACAGGTGTATCGCGAATACCAGGCAGATCCGTTAGGCAACGACTCAAGAGTATTGCTGATGCTGACAAGTGTTTATCTTTCAAGCTGGCTGAAACAGGAGGGATTCAACGGGAACGCGGCGAAACGCGTCCGGTCCGTTGAGATCGCCGCTTAGTTAGACGGCCCGCTTTATTAGTATTTGATTCGGGTTTTGGATCGAGGACCGGAAGGTTTGAAGATGTGGAATACGAATCAAATCCAGTCGCAAGACGTGCTACTGGGAGTTACGCAAAAGAAGGAGGACGATTGCTTATGAAGCAACCATTCCAAATGTCACCCCCCAAAGAACAAAAGAAAGGGTGGGTGGCTCCGAATCTGGTGGTTTATGGCGACATGACAGCCATTACCCAGCAGAGTTGCAACCCGAATCTTCCAAACTGCAAACCCAAGGTATTGGGAGCAGGGGATGATTTTAGTAACAACATTTCTACCCTTGGATAAAAGGCGCGAACTATCTTCGCGTTTTTGACTTCAAGTGAGTAGGGTGTTTCAAGATCAAAGCTGCTGTTTGTTTGTTATTTTGAAACTACCAGACGGTACTAGTTGCCTGCCTGTCTAGTTTTGAATGGATACGCTGGCAGCAGCTTTGGCTTTACAATTTGATCTCATGGCCGACGACGTAAAAACGTATTCCTATCGGGCCTACGGCACAAATATCAGATCGGTCGTCCAACTTCCGGAGTTGATGAGAACCGAATCACCTCCTGACGTGCGGATACGCTACGGAAAGGTAGCAAATTCGGCATTGCTCGGATCACTTCTTGCGGACGGAGAAGTTTTCGAACGGCCCGGTTGTAAAATTGTGGCAAACCCTGGGGCGATGTCCGTTCACTGGGATCGGGTTGGGACGTTTCTGATTCACGGGGGATCGGAGGTCGTTATTGAGCCGGAACCGTCTGTTCCCGACGAAGACCTACAACCGTTTCTTACGGGACCCGTGCTTTCGGTTTTGCTGCACCAACGCGGCTATCTGGTTTTGCATGCGAGTGCCGTTGTTATCGGAAATGCGGCCGTGGCGTTTCTGGGAGCGAAGGGGGATGGGAAATCAACCTTGGCCGCCCATCTTCAAGTTCGGGGCCACCGATTGATCGGCGATGACATCGTTCCTGTGAATCTGGAAAACAACACGCCCGTGGTCGCTAGCGGATTCCCGCGAATAAAACTTTACAACGATGCCATCGCCGCCGTTGGTGAAGACCCGTCCAACTACCCCGTGATTCACAGATTTGTCGAAAAGCGCTCATTCCAACATTCCGACAGCGTCTCTACAGAACCGATTCGGCTACAGGGCCTTTTCATTCTTTGCGAGAGTGAAAAAGTTAGTTTGGAAAAACTTGGTCACGCTTCCGCATTCATAGAGATAACTCGACACTCGTTTGTGAATCGTTACCTTAAGGCTTTGAATGATGAATCGAAGCACTTCCAGCAGTGCCACCAGCTGATCAAGAGACTTCCGGTTTGGAAGCTGAATCGCCCTCGCGATTTCTCAGTTATGAACCAGGTTTGCGAGCTTCTCGAAGATAACTCCCGCAAGCATGCGGGCGGAACTGAAGCTTTCGTCGACCAAATCTTTTAGGACCCACTTGGATATTAACTCGAATCATTTAGGTGCCGCGGCCTACATTCGTTTATGGAAACGAACCCTCGGATTGATCTGGAGCGCGGTTCCGCGACTCACGATAATCTGGGGCATTCTTCTGGTCGTGCAAGGTTTGTTGCCCGGTCTGACGGTTTATCTAACAAAGCTCACGATCAATAGTTTCATCGACGCGAACAGTAGCCCGGATACGTTTGCGTACTTTAATCAGACGGTGCTCTACTTCACTTTGACGGGGTCGAGCATTTTGCTTGCAGAAGCGTTTAGGTATCTAAGCGATTGGATCCGAGCAGTGCAATCGGAGTACTTTTCGGACTACCTAAAAAATCTCACTCATACAAAAGCTGCCGAAGTTGATCTCGAGTTCTACGAGTCACCCGAGTATCACGACTTGATGGAACAAGCGCGCGGAGAATCGCAATCAAAGCCGCTTGCCTTGCTCGAAAGCCTGGGCTCAGTAGTGCAAAACTCCATCACGCTTCTTAGTTTTGCGGCCCTACTTTTTGGGTATGGCTGGCAAATTCCATTGCTTCTGTTTGCAGGAACGCTGCCGGGATTATTTGTCTCATTGAAAACGGACAAACGATTTCATAGTTGGTGGAAACAGACTGCCGAAAAGCGACGCTGGCTTTTTTATTTTGACTCCATGCTCACTCATGGCACCGCTGCCGCTGAGATGCGCCTTTTCGGTTTGAGCAACCGGTTTCGCACAAGGTTTCAAGATTTGCGTGAGAAGCTGAGAAATGAAAGGTTTGCGCATCTCAAATACCAATTTGCCGGGAAAATGCTGTCGAACGCCCTGGCCCTGGCCGCGGGAGCTGCCGCTGTTGGCTGGATCGGGCTTCAGGTTTTTTACAGAACGGCGACCCTCGGAGATCTGGCAGTGTTTTTCCAGGTCTTTAGTCGGGGACAAACAATTCTGAGTGGCCTCTTCGGAAGTATCGGACAAACTGTTAACCACACGCTTTACCTCGAAAGCTTGTTTCGTTACATGGATCTGGAACCCAAGATGGTTTCGGCGTCTAATCCAGTAGCGTTTCCGACTGAAATAAAACAGGGGGTACGTTTCCGAGACGTGACTTTTCATTATCCCGGAGAGACCCGGCCCGCAGTATCAAATTTCAGTTTGTTTATTCCAGCGGGAAAGATCATTGCGATTGTCGGAGTTAACGGCGCCGGCAAGAGTACCCTCATCAAGCTTCTGAGTCGCTTCTACGATCCGGAATCTGGCGCGATCGAAATCGATGGGATTGATCTGCGCGAATTCGATATCAAAGAATTACGCCAAAACGTTTCAGTGCTATTTCAGTTTCCGATGCAGTTTCATGAAACTGCCGCAGAAAATATTGCGCTTGGTGCGGCGGGTGAGGAGCAGTCGATCCAAAGAATTCAAACGGCGGCGACTTACGCGGGTGCTCACGAGTTCATCTCACGACTGCCTGAGAAATACCAAACGCTCCTGGGAAAATGGTTCGTTAAGGGATGTGAGCTGTCGGGAGGAGAGTGGCAGCGAGTCGCACTTGCTCGCGCATATTACCGTCAATCGAAGTTGATCATCCTGGATGAACCGACGAGCTTTATGGACTCGTGGGCCGAAACCGATTGGTTCGATCGGCTGCGCGACTTGGCTTCAGGACGCACTGGATTCATCATTACCCACCGATTCACGATAGCGATGCGAGCAGACATAATTCACGTGATGGATAATGGAAAAATAATTGAGTCCGGTTCGCACTGGGAGCTTGTGAACGATGCTGGTTTCTATGCGACGTCATGGAAAGCGCAAACGCTGGCGGCTGATGAGACTGTGATCCAGGTGCCGGAACCCGCATCGAGTAGTCACCATTAGATCATCGGATCCGTTGCGAAGAAGAGGCACCTTGAGCTAAAGCAAACTGAGCGATTTATCGGCGTCAGAATTATAAGAGCAGTAGGATGGAGCAGTACAAGAACGAGATAGATCTGCTATTGGCGTGTACTCGAAAACCGAGTAGCGAGGGAGCGACCGCAAGGATCGCGCAGGCCCTAGCCCATGATTTGGACTGGGATTTCCTCCTGCGTGTCACCTATCGGAATGCGGTATTTCCGCTGGTCTTCACGAACCTGTTGAAAGCAGAACCAAACGCTCTCTCGGGCGAGGTTAGATCCAGGGTTACGGAGGCGTTGAAGCACCATACGGAAACCAACATGTTCCTCACGAGTCAGCTCTTCCGTATCATCAAGACATTTGAATCGGCGGACATTCCCCTCCTTCCGTTCAAGGGAGCGCTCCTTTCGATTCAAGCGTACGGGAATCCAGCCCTTAGAATGTACGGGGACCTCGACGTGCTCGTACAGCCAAAGCATCTCGACGAAGCAATTGAGTTACTACAAAAAAACGGATATAGGCCCGTTACAAGTGTCAGCTGGCTGCAGAAGTCGAACTGGTACATAAGTCGCCAGAAGGATGTTCATTTCGTAGACGCGACGGATCAAACGATCCTTGAACTTCATTGGAAGCTTTCAGGATCGCACTTTGGCTTGCCGAAGGAAATGAACAGACTGTGGAACCGCTTGGAGTCGCTTTGCCTTGCCGGGACCAGTGTCCCTAATCTTTCATTCAATGATCTGCTGATCTATTTATGTCTTCATGGCTCACGCCATAGTTGGGAGCGTTTCGGTTGGATTTGCG
Source organism: Acidobacteriota bacterium (assembly GCA_031392105.1). Taxonomy (GTDB): domain Bacteria; phylum Acidobacteriota; class Blastocatellia; order Pyrinomonadales; family Pyrinomonadaceae; genus OLB17. Next base: position 6,627 of record JANMUW010000370.1, read on the forward strand.
ACGTGTACTATCTGCTCACCTCACGCGACGATATCGACTGGGTCACAATACTCACCGAATCAAAACGCCTTGGATGTGAAAACGTAGTTGCATTGGGCCTAAAGCTCGTCAACGAGTTTTTTGAGTATCCGATTCCTTTTGCATTTAACGACTCGATCATACAGAACCCGGTCTATAACGAGATCGTCTCCGAAGTTAGAAACAGGATCTTCGCACCGGAAAATGTTCAGGTCGAGCTTGGCGATCGCTACGCGTTCCACCTGAAACTAAAAGAGCGTCGCATCGATAGGTGGAAACTGCACGTGCATTATCTTTCCTGGTATCTGCGCATAATCCTGAAGCCAAACCGGATGGACAGAGACGTGTTGCATTTGCCGCGACTGTTGTATCCCGCTTACTTTATTACCCGCCCAATTCGCCTGGCCTATACTTTCTTGTTCCGACCCGCCGAGCGTTCCGAGAGACCTGCAACGTTGTCCGCGGGAAAAGAACAGAATATCTCTCGGCCCGATAGCCTAGGCTAGGACTCGGTTCGCATGACAGACAAAGTTGTTGCTTTTACCGATTCTGAAGCAGCCGAACAGACTGAGCGAAAGAATCTCAGCCCGCTTCTGGATTTTCATCTGCTCGGATCCGCTCCAGCCGGAATCAAGGCGGGAGTCGCTAATCCGGCATCGCCGATTCGTTTGACCAAGGATCCGGGGGAGGCCGATTACTTCATTCTTCCAAAACATTGGACCTGCTATCTGTGGAATGAAAAGCGGGAATTGCCCAAAGCGATGAAGTTGGCCGAGCTTGCGGACCGATATAAGAAACCTCTTATCATCTGGTTCAAAGGCGATCTGGTGCCGAGAATACCGTTCGATAACTACATTCTCTTCCTGCCTGGGATTGTGAAATCGACTCAGAAGAAGAACCACATTGCGTGTCCCGTCTTTATTGACGACCCTCAGCCGCGATTTGGACAATCCGACAACCTACTCAGACCAAAGAACGGCAAGCCTACCGTGGGATTCTGCGGCTATGCTTCGACAGGTGTGTTAAAGACAGGTTGGTCCGTCATTAACGGGGTAGGCCTTAAGCTGCGTGAGAAACTTGGTCAAGGGGATTATGAGTCGGTGCCGATCCTTCCTTCTACTTTCCTTCGGTCTCGAGCGCTGAAGGCTGGATCGAGAAGCAGTACGGTCAAGACCGACTTCATAATCAGGAACGGGTATACTCCACCGACATCGTCAAGCAGAAGTCGTAATGATCGTGACGAGAAACTGGCTGCGTTTTTCTCCAACGTCTACGGAAACGACTACACGCTCTGCATGCGTGGGTATGGTAACTGGTCGTATCGGTTCTATGAAACCCTTGCCTGCGGACGCATACCGGTTTTTCTCGATACTGATTGTGTATTGCCTCTCGACGGTGTGATCGATTGGAAGAAGTACTGTGTTTGGGTCGATCGTTCTGAAGTCCCACTTCTCGGCGAGAAGGTTGCGGACTTTCACGACGCGTTATCGCATTCTGAATTCGTCGATCTGCAGGTCGCCTGCAGGGAGCTGTGGGAAAGCCGACTAACCCTTCGCGGATTCATGAAAGATCTACATCTCTATCTGCCCAACTGATCGCATTTCGACCGCCTGGTCGGAAGAGCGAAACAGGTTGTGGAATCACCCGCACCGCAATCCCAAATCGAAAAATGCCGTGCCGGAAGGAAGTGCATTCTGAACTTCCTTCCGGCACTCAAAGCTGTTGCTTTCCTTAATTGGGAACCACAACAAGCGGGCAAAACTGCGGACAAGTTGTTGCGGGCGTAAACGTGTAACCGTTCGGTGCTGCAACCGTCTGGGCTGCCCCTGAAAGTGAGATTACGACGTTTGGATTTTGCGTGCTATACGTACCTGTTGTTACCGGAGCGCCGAAATAATTTTGGGCGTTTCGAATGGTGTAGGGTTGCCCTTCAACCAGACCGGTAAGCGAAAGATCGACTGTCGCACTAGTCGAGCTGTTGAAGCTATAAACCAAAACATTGGCCCGACCACGCTCGTACGCATTCGGTCGAATAACGACTGTATTTGGCATGGCGGTGGCGGTTTCTGTTCCAGATTGATCAAAGCCCGTGAGATTCCTCCAGGGCGCGAACTTATAAAGTCCAACTCCGGCGATCCCGAATATGTCCCGATTCGAACCGCTGTGGTAGATGTTGCTGTTCCACGTGTAAGGCATCCCATTAAGAGTGATTACATAAACGGCGCCCGTCCGTGAACTATAGAAACGGTTACCCGAAACATTTGCGATCGGGGTATTGGCTATTTCGAACAGCGTTCCGCCGCCGACAAAATAGTTTCCGGTTACAGTTCCCACGCCAACGCCCGCTCCGTACCCGAATTTGACCGAGTAGCCGTTGGTCGACATCGGGTGGAAGAAATGTGAATCGCGAAGGACGGCGGTCGGCGAAATTTGGCTATCCGGACCCAGGATCAAGTTGTAGTTACGCCGACTTACATCGCCAAATTTTCCTAGCGGCGAACCGGAGTTGGCTATAACCGTTCCACTCAAATCTCCTCCGACGTATGGAGCGGTAACGCCGTAGCCTTGCATACCGAGGTTGAAGTTATTGAAGACGATATCTTCATAGACTTTCGAATAACCGGAATTGTTTTCGAGATAGAGACCGTGACCGAAGCCTTTTTCGATGCCGCCGGCCAGAGCATGCATGCCGTTGTTGTAGACGAGGCAACCGTAGATCTCAGTACTCGAACTCGCGCTACTGGTGAAAACTCCGTTTAGATTGTCGTGAATGACCAAGTTGATAAATCTATTTCCGAAGCTCACGACGGTAACTCCGTTTCCTCGACCGATACCTTGATTTTCGACGTTGCCATCGCGACTTGGACGACTATTCATTACTTCGAAGTCTCGGTATGTTGTGACCGTTCCCAGGACATATAGCGCATCACCGCCGAATAGGACGGTTGAACCCGCAGCGTGGGGTTCTGCGCCATTGAGCGAATTGCTTGCGCCTCTCATACAGCCCGTAATATTATTTCCGTTTTTCCCGGAGACCTTTATTACTTCTCCGCCGATCACAAGCTCGTCGGTCCCGCCATCAAGAAGACCTGAAGCATTCTGTATAGCGAACTGCGTTTGAGTAGCGGTGATCGCTGCAGGAAGGACCGTTGTCTTGTAGCCATCTATTTTGGCCCATTCACCGGGTGCACTGCGGACCGTTGCTACTGACAGCTGCGACCGAAACTTCCCGGCGTAGGTGCCGCCTCGAAGGCAGAGAGTTTTACCATTTGTGACGAGAGTTGTCTTGTTAAGCGCCGTCTGCAAGTCCCAAGGCGAGGCGGCGGATCCCGTACCTGTGCTTGAGCCAGTCGGGGACGCATAGTAGTCGCACGTAAACGTCGGCGGAGTTGGGTTCGGTGTCGGTGTTGCGGTTGGGCTTGGAACGGGAGTCGGTGTCGCTGTCGGGGTGACTGTTGGACTAGGAATCGGTGTTGGTGTCGGAGTTGGGTTGTGCGGATTTCGCGGTCTGCGAGGTTGGGGAACAGGGATGTCGGCTTCAAGCCCGAACTGCTCTACATGCACGGCCGAGGAACCGCTGTTAATTCTGTACCAGTAACCTCCGACCGGCCGATATACCGAAATATCGGTTCGCCCGTCCCCGTCGTAATCCGCAGGTACCGGAGTGTCGGTAGGAAGTCCAAAATGGACGACTGAAGTTGAGCCGAGGCTGCCTTGTATGTACCACTTGCAGTCAGAAGATCGCCAAACGGCCAGATCGCTTTTATCGTCACCATCGAAGTCAGCAGTTACAGGAATGTCATTGTTCAGTCCGAATTGTCGAACTAGGTACCCACCACCGCTTGAACTGTTTAGTTGGTGCCAGGTGCCATTCTGAGGTCGAAAAACGGCAATATCGGCCTTGCTGTCACCATCAAAGTCTGCTGGTACCGGTTGATCACCATCTTGACCGAACTTCAATACTGAATAAGAATTTGTGAAGCTCAACAGCCTGTGCCAGTCGCCGGTCGACGGTCTGAACACCGCTACATCGGCCTTTCTGTCACCATCAAAGTCGCCAGGTGACGGTATGTCGTCGCTGAGCCCAAATTGTATTGCATCCCATGTATTGGTAGCACTTTTCAATCGGTACCAAACACCTGCGCGGTATACGGCAGCGTCGGCTTTCCCATCGCCGTCGTAGTCTTGCACGACTGGGAGATCACCGTCTTGGCCAAAACGAAAGGCGGAAAAGCTGCTTCCGCTATTGTTTACATACCAAACGCCCGTCTGCGGTCGGAAAACACTCAAGTCTGCGCGGTTGTCGCCGTCAAAATCGAATCCGGTGTCCGCTGTGCCCATAAGGGCACAGCCAGTAAAAACCAAAAATGAAAACAGCAAAGTCATGGCAAACCTGAAGGGCCAGAGACGGACCAGCTGATGGTGATTCATAATTTACCTCTAGGACTATCGAATTTGAAAGTATGGAAAGACCGTACTAAGAGAGTTTGTTCGATCGGAATCGGGGTTCAGTGGAAAGCCGTTCCGGAATGCGGAGGCGAAGCGAGGAAACTAATCCCTCGAAGTCACGACAGTGAGCGGACGCTCCTAAAGACCTGTCGCTTATGTGAATCGCAATCGCCGTGCCGTCACAGGCTTTGATAAATGCTGTTAGTTTCACGAGTGTTCTTAGCCACAACGTCGTTATCATGGGAAGAATGCCCCTTCAATTGCGGAGAATTTCCCGAATACCTAAATTATTCTGACGAAGTCTTGAACTAGTACCATTTGGAGAAAGGTCCGGAATTTCCGGCATCCTTTTAATAAACATTTCGAATCGAACGAAACTTTCAGAAGAAGTGATCTCTACGATAAAGGTTTCTAGGCGGAATAGCCAGTCTACAGCTATCGTTTACTCCCGCGACTCAGTAGTTTTTATTGGGGGTACCTGTTAATTCCGCCGAGCGACTCCGGTAAGAATCGATTCTCGTGGCGTGCCATCGACGAAGAACGGCTTTAGAATGAGTACTTACGATAATATTCGCAAAGACATAGAACAAACGAAGCCTCTATCGATCTTCGGCAACATCGCGTTTTTCGGTACACTTCTGGCCATTTTGATCGCCGCGGTACCGCACGGGACATTCGAACCGTGGCATAAAGCCGTGCTCGTAACCGCGATTTCGGCGTTCGGCATGCTAAGAGTTGCGGATGGTGTTCTGGGCGGGGGGTTCCGGATCGCCGAACCGCGTCTTCTAGCCCCGCTGATCGGCATAATAATACTGGCGGCCGCTCAGTTAGTTCCGATTTCGGCGGGTTATCAGGTAAGTCTGGACCCTTATCAAACTCAGTCGTTCATAGTTGTCTTTGGAGGTCTGATAGTCTGCGCGGAGTTACTCTTTCAGTACACCCGAAGCAATTCCGAGCTGCAGAAGCTGGTAGTACTTGTTCTGATTATCGCGATCGGAAGTTCATTGTTTGGCCTTTTTCGCCCACTCGTTGCTGGCAGTGAAATGGATCTTTTCGCGGGTTCCTTACCGACTGACCAAGGCTACGCCCAATTTGCCAATCGCAATCACTTTGCCTTTCTGGCTGAGATGGGCCTCGGTCTTCTTGCCGGGATCTTGCTCAAGGCTGAGCTTAGCCATAAATGGAGATTGCTGGGGTGGATAGGATGCGGGATTCTTATTTATTCGATAATTGACGCAGCCTCCCGAGGCGGATTGGTTAGCTTAACCGCGATGGCGATCGTGGCCGTCTTCGTCCATGTAATGACAAGAGCGGGTCCTCGATCACGAAGCCGAAAAAAGGTAGCGAGATCCAGACCACTCACGAAGATCCTGACCGCTGCGAGTTTGTGTCTTCTCACCTTCGGGATCATCGTCGTACTCGTCGCCTTCATCGGCGGGGACACCGTCATCACTCGCATCGAGCAGATCGATCTCGAGATCGCAACGGTTGAGCAGTCGCGGGTGAATCGGGCGGCGATTTGGGAATCGACTTTGAAATTGATAAGAGACCGTCCGGTACTAGGAAGTGGATTCGGCGCGTATGGTACGGCGATTACAAAATACGATAGCTCGAATGGCCATTTCTTACTTGAGCAGGCCCATAACGATTATCTAGAGATCCTTGCGAACGGTGGAGCTATTAGTGCCATTCTCTTCGTGTTGTTCGCGATCCTCGTTGGAGCACGAATGACTAAC
>JANMUW010000524.1:0-7877 GCA_031392105.1 Acidobacteriota bacterium
AACGCGTCCGGCTTTCACTTCGCGATTGATGCAGCGTGCGACGTGATCGCGTGTGAGAAGTTCGGGCGGTCGATTAGCAGTCTTATCGCCTTGAGTGTATCGCCAGCCTTCTTCCGGGTCCTTCGCCGTCTGATCTTTGTAGTTGTCCGGAATGTCGTCGAACATGAAGCGTTTTCCTTCGCTGTTCTTCAAGATCCCGCCCTCACCGCGGACACCTTCAGTTACGAGAATCCCACGAACACTCGGTGGCCACACCATTCCCGTCGGATGAAACTGGATAAACTCCATGTCGATGAGCTCGGCTCCGGCATGATATGCAAGCGCATGTCCGTCACCAGTTCCTTCCCACGAGTTCGAAGTGATCTTGTATGCTCGTCCGACGCCGCCCGTCGCGAGCACTACGGACTTCGCCTTAAAAACTCGAAAGCGGCCATGCTCGCGCTCGTAAGCGAAACATCCGACGACACGATCACCGTCCTTGAGCAGCGAGATCACCGTTACTTCCATGTAGACCTGGATCCCCTGATGAATTCCGTGATCTTGTAGTGTGCGGATCAGCTCGAGACCAGTGCGATCCCCGACGTGTGCGAGACGCGGATATCGATGGCCGCCAAAATTTCGCTGAAGGATCTTTCCGTCTTTCGTTCGATCGAAAACTGCTCCCCAGGCTTCAAGCTCTCGGACACGATCCGGCGCTTCTCTTGCGTGTAGCTCCGCCATTCGCCAGTTGTTTATGTACTGACCGCCGCGCATCGTGTCTGAGAAATGGACCTTCCAATTATCGCGATCGTCGACGTTACCCATCGCCGCCGCCATCCCGCCTTCGGCCATTACCGTGTGTGCTTTTCCGAGAAGCGATTTGCAGATCAGTCCGACGCTGACACCCGCAGCCGACGCCTCGATCGCCGCACGCAACCCGGCACCGCCTGCGCCTATGACGATAACGTCGTGTTCGTATGTTTGATATTCCGTCATTAAGAATTAGCCACAGAGCACACCGAGAAAGTGGAAAACTGTTTCGTGTGCTTCGTGAATTTCGTGGTTTGCCTTCAAAAAAGCGGAACCACGAATGACACTAAGCACGCGAAAGGAAGACGAGCGACAAACCTCTGTGTGCTCAGTGGCAAAGAACTAAATAATCCTGTAGTCCGTAAAGATCCCCATCGAACACAGCCGCACGTAGATGTCCGAGAATCCCACCCAAAACAAACTGAACCACGCGAACATCATGTGCCGCCCGTTCAGTGCGCTCACCCATCTCCAGAGCGCAAACTGCATCGGCTTATTCGAGAGCGTGTCGTTACGCCCACCGACAAGATGCCGCAACGAGTGGCAACCCAACGTGTAACTTCCGAGCAGAACGACGTTCATGCAAAGAATGATCGTCCCGACACCGACGCCAAATCCGTCGGCGAAATGAAATGCCTCGTACGCGTCGTAGGCAAGAATAACGATGAACAGAATTGCGAGATAAAGAAAATATCGATGGATGTTCTGGATAATGAGCGGAAACTTTCGCTCGCCGCGGTAATTATGTCGTGGCTCGCCAACGGCACATCCGGGCGGGTCGGCCCAGAACGCTTTGTAATAGGCGCCGCGGTAGTAGTAGCAGGTGAATCGAAATCCGCCGGGCGCCCAGAGGATGATCAGAGCCGCCGTAAACGGTATCCAGCTCGGGATCCAGCCAGGCTTCGGACCAAACCACGCGGTCGCTGAGCCTAACAGTTCAGGGGAATAAAACGGCGAAAGATACGGCCCGAATCGATAATGCTCGCCTTGAAACGCAGCCCATGTCGAGTAGACGATGAACGCCGAAAACCCGAGGAATGTCGCGACCGACGGCAGCCACCAGAGATCCTTTCGAGTGGTCTCGCCAAAACCGCGCCGCGTAATCTGAACCAAGTTCGATGCCATCAGGCCGATCTACCTCCGGTCTCTTATCTCGTTCGATTGTGTCATTAAAGCCCGACTGTTATGTAGCTTAAGCGTGAGCTTTTGAATCTGAAATTAGGTAAAGTTTTACGTGATTGTCTTTTCCAAGTCAAGCTACACAATTTGACGCTCGCAGCATCTATACTGTGTCTGAGCAGATCAAAAATAATCGGAGAAAACCTATAATGAAGTTCGCTAAAATTGTCTTTCTGGCCGTCGCGATGCTGGCCGTGTCTTCAGTTGCCAGGGCGCAAGCGCCGGTCCAGGTCTCACCGGCCAAAGTGGGCGTCATAAATTCGGAAATGTTTTCGAATCCGACCGGCGGGATCACGCGACTGGTCGCTGCCTTGAGAACGATCGAGACGGAATTCAAACCAAGGCGGGACGAGATCACAGGGCTTGTCGGCCGTTTGAATTCATTGCAGCAGGTTCCGCCAAACACACCAGCCGCACAAATGGCCACGAGACGCGAGCAAGCGGAAACCTTACAGATAGAAATTCAGCGAAAACAGGAAGACGCTCGTGCCGCGTACACCAAACGCCTGGCGACGTTAACAAATCCTATCCAGTTGAGCGTCTACCGCACTTGAGGCATACGTAAAGCTGCGTGGAATCGACGTCGTGCTCGATGTAAGCAAATTCCCTGAGGGTGTGCTGCTCGCGAACAAGAACGCCGATCTTACACCCGGATTTATTCGGGACTTCAACAGCAAGAATCCTTAGGCGCCGATGTTCGTCAGCCACGTTGCGAAGCTGTGCCAGGCTGAGCTCGAGGCGAATGCAAGCCTGAGCCAGTGCGAAGCGATCAGAAGAATCGCGCCGGCGAGAAATACTTTGTTGAGTTTCTTGTTTAGCCATGTGTCGACGATGACGAAGATCAGCGCGAGCGCATCCGACACCCCGAAAAACCAGAGCGGGCCGTAACTCTCCGTGAAACCAAACGGGAACCGAGCGATGGCCGGAGGTAGAAAGTTGAGCACCGTCAGCACCATCAAACGCTTGTGATTCGGCGCGTTGCGCCGATAGTAAACTGCGGCCGCAAACAGGATCCCGAAAATGATCACGTCGGCGAACGGCACGATCAGAAACTCAAGCGGTGCAATTCCCGGCGGTGAAGCCGTGGAACCATACTTCGCCGCGGCGATCGCCGTGAGCCAGCCCGATATGATGATCCCGATCCCGAGCGCAATACCCGCGAATCCCAATCGTTGATGTACCTTTATTTTCGACGTGCGAATAAGAAAGACCTGCGCGACAAATAGGATCACCCACAAACTCATCAGCAGCCCGTGCACGTGAACAAGGAGTCTCGGTACCGGCGGCGAGTTGAAAAATCCTATTAGATAGTATGTGGGGCCAAAGCCGATCAATACTGTGATCGGGAACAGTATCGCGATCGCGAGAAAGAACCGGCGCTCGAATGCACGCCTTTCGGCAGCGTTATTAATGGCCATCGTGTTTCTGTTGGTTGCGGGTGAATCGCCGAAACAATAACACGGGTAAGCGATTATTGCGAAGGCTAGAGCGGTAAGAAGTTCATTGCTAGACCGTCGGCACAGCTGCGGTGTCGTCCGGTTTCTTTCGCCCGCTCAACAGCCGGATGCCGAGCACAAAAATGAATATTACGATCGCGGGCGAGAGTAAGCTGCCTGGCTGCGAGCGGAGCAAGTTTAGATCGCTCGCCGACGTAAGCATGTTTCCTAGACTCGCTTCGGGCTCCTGAACTCCAACACCAAGATATGAAAGGGCGATCTCGGCGAGCAGGAAAGCCGGCAGCATTAACAAAGCCTGCGTGATCAATGGCCGGGAGATATTCGGAAGAATATGTCGAAAGAGGATACGTATTTGAGTGACTCCGGTCGCGACTGCAGCAGTGACGAATTCGCGCTCGCGGGTCTCCATCACAAGACCGCGTGCGAGCCTCGCCATCTCGGCCCACCCCGTTAGCGCAAAAATAAGTAACAAAAGAAACGCGGCGCGCATTGGGGGGAGTTCGAGCGGGAACGCAGCTCTCGCGGCGAGTATAAGGATCAGGGTCGGCAACGCCAACATCGCATCCGTCGCCCCCATCAGGACGGTGTCGACGAACCGACTCGAATAACCACTTACGATGCCGATGATAATGCCGATGAAGCAGGCGAGGATCACGCCCAGCGAGCAGACGATCAGCGAAAATCGGATCGCGTGCATGAGCCGTGAGAACCGGTCGCGGCCGAGGCTGTCAGTGCCAAGCAAGTTAATTCGCGGCGCATTATCTGCGGGTGAGACACCGAACAAGTGAACGTTCGTCTCTATCAGCCCGATCAGTCGGTACGGGTATCCGCGGACAAACAATTTGACGGGAAATGCAGCAGCACGGTCTTCGTTGTAGGTGAGACGCAGAGGATCCGTCAAACGATTTGGAAAGACGAGCGGACGCAAATGAAATACCTCTTCAGAATCGCGAAAGTAAATTCCGGTGGCTGGCGCCGACGGTTCTGTTCGTGATTGCTGCCGGTAGTCGTAAGGGGACACGAAATCGGCGAAGACAATGACGAACATAAACAGGCCGAATATGAGCCAGCCTCCAAAGCGTACGTAATTTGTTCGGGTATCGTTAATCAATATGAAATCGGGATAGTTACCAAAACTCCGTCCTGGAATGGGTGTGTATTTGTTTTCAAGTTTCGTGTCTTCAATTCGTGTTTCTCGTGTGATCCGTGGTTCTTCTTAATCTGAAGCGAACCACGAAGCGCGAGCAGTCATAACTGGAGGCTTCCGTGTTCTTTTCTTTTGCGTTCCGTGCGTTCCGTGTGTTCTGTGGTTAGAAAAGGTCGCGAACCATTTGACCACGGAACACACCGAAAACACGGAGAAGAAGGCTCGGAATCCGGAGGTGTTTCGGCCGTTGATCAACATACAATCACGAAAGGCGTTCTTGAAATCTCACACCCTCATCCTCTTATCATTCACCGCCTGCAGGATCTCGGCCAACGTGTTTCCAAGCCAAACGGCCGCGCTGGTAACAAGGACGATCCCCATCACGAGCGGAAGGTCGCGCCCGCGAACAGCGGACACCATGAGTGCGCCCAATCCCTGACGCCCGAGGACAGATTCGACGATGACCGAGCCGCCGAGAACTCCGCCGAGCGACAGACCGAATACGGTCAGCACTGGATTCAAAGCTGCACGGATCGCGTGCCGAACTATTATCACTCCTTCGCTCAATCCTTTTGCACGGGCGAGCTGGATAAAATCCTCGCCCATCGTACGGCTTAATCCATCGTGGAATTGCGCGAGAAAAATCGAGATCAAAGGAGCTGCCAGAGCAACTGCAGCGAGCCAAAATCCGACCGCCGACGCAGCGTCGATATTCGTGGCGGTGATCTGCGCAACGATCGCGAGTGCGACGAGTGCAAGGACGATCCGGGGCGTCGAAGCCGTGAAGAAAACGATGAACTCGATAATTCGCGAAAGCGTTTTGCTGCGATATCGCGCCGCGGCGAGGCCGAGCGCGAATGCAACAACGGTTGATATCGCGAGCGCCGCAAGACCGAGAAACAGCGTGCTCACAAAGCGTGTTGCGACGATCGATCGAACCGGTACGCGAAAGTACATCGACTCGCCGAGCTCTCCGATGACCGCTCCCTTAAGCCAAGTGAAATATCTAACAGCTAGCGGTTGATCCAACCCGTAAACGCGACGCAAATTTTCGATCGTCGCTTCCGATATCTGCGGGTTGTCGCGAAGGCTTGTCAGCGCGTCACCTCCTGCTAAACTCAAAAGCGCAAAGGTCACGGCCGAGACGATGAATATCATCATCAACCCCTGCATGAATTTTCTCGCGATTAGTTTGAGCACGTCGTCAACTGTGAACTGTGCGCGGTGCCTCCGAAGAACGCCGGGCGGATCGCACGCGCCTCCGTTTTTTACAGTTTATAGTTCATAGCTCACAGTTCATAGTTAATACGGCGTTGATTTGCAAAATAGAAACTCTTAAACTCTCTGTGTTTTCATTCCTCGCGCGCACTCCGGAAACTTTGATCGGAGACAAAACATTTATGCCACTCATCACATCGCTTCGACGGGTATCGCTCTTCACCTTGTTCGCCGTGCTGCTGCTCGGTTGCGGCCAGCCGCCAGCGTCGAACACTGCCAATAACTCCGGACCGACTGCGAAAACGGCGGGCACACGCGGTGGAACACTTTCGTATCGGCTCACGTCGCCTCCGAGTACATTCAACTATCTCGTCGCGACAAACGAACCGTCGATACTGGTGGCCTTCTATCTCCTCAACAACCGACCGATTGAGTTCGATCACGGGACGCAAAAATACAAAGCCGTCCTCGCCGAAAGCTGGAAGTTCGGTGACGATCGCCAAACCCTTGATCTGAAGCTTCGTGACGGACTCAAATTTTCCGACGGACATCCGATTACAACCGAGGATCTGGCTTTTTCGCTGGCTGCGATGTACGACCCGAAAACCGAGGCCGCGGCCTGGAAAGATTCGATGAGCGTAAACGGAAAGCCGATCACGACAAAGATAATCGACGCGCGAAACATGCAGTTCATATTTCCGGAACCTGTTGCCGCTGCCGAGAATTACATCGACAATCTCGGCGTTCTGCCAAAGCACATTCTCAACGCCGACTTCGAAGCGGGCAAGCTTGCCGAGGCTTGGAAGATGACCGCCGCGCCGGAGACTATCGTCACGAGTGGGGCGTTCACGGTCGAATCCGCAGGAGCGGGCGATCGTATCGTGCTCAAGCGAAATCCGAATTACTGGAAAAAGGACGATAAGGGAACGCAGCTTCCTTACGTCGATCAGGTTGCCTTTGAAATTATACCCGACGCGAACCAGGCGTTGGCCCGATTGAATCAGAACTCGCTCGACATCGTCGATCGCATTCGTGCTGCGGATTACGCTTCGTTATTGAACGCGACCGGCTCGGTAAAAGCGCACGATCTCGGGCCGGGTCTCGGAGTCGATCACATTTTTTTCAATCTAAACAAGACGAATAAGAAAGGCGCTGCGATCGGCGATCCGATCAAGCAGGTGTGGTTTTCCGACAAGCGCTTTCGTCAAGCTATCTCCGCGGCGGTAGACAGGAAATCGATTGCTACGACAACACTGCAAGGGCTCGCGACGCCGCTGTACGGATTTGTCTCACCCGCGAATCGGGCGTGGATCGATCCGAACCTTCCGAAGATCGAATATAGCCTCGAGACTGCTGCCACGCTCCTGGCGGATGCAGGATTTGTAAAAAAAGGAACGCCCGAAGCACCGGAACTTTTCGACGCTAAGGGAAATCGGGTCGAGTTCTCGCTGATGTTTCCGGCCGAGAACGAGCCGCGGAAACTTATGGCCGCAGTCATACAGGAAGATCTCGCAAAGCTCGGTATCAAAATGAATGTCGTACCCGTCGAAGCAAACGCGATGGGTGCGGCCGCGAACGAGACCTATGAATATGAAGCCCTACTATTCGGGCTAACTGTTTCGGGTATCGAACCGACAACGTACGCCAACTTTCTGCTGAGCAGTGCCGATACGCACCAGTGGCAGCCGAGCCAAAAAACGCCGGCAACGGAATGGGAAGCAAAGATCGATAAGCTTTTTAACGAACAGGCCGGCGAGGGCGATCCGCAAAAACGCGCGGCGACTTTCAACGAGATCCAGCGGATTATGGCCGACGAGACGCCAGCCATCCCGATCGTCTCGCGACACATTGTCTCAGCCGCAAACACACGGCTCGGCAACTATTCACCGAGCAGCATGTTCCCGTATTCCATTTGGAACGTCGATGAATTGTTCGTGAAACCCTAATAATGCGGAAGGCGGAAGGCCGAATGTGGAATTCGTTGGGAGAGAGTCGGGAGACAGGAGACTGGAGGGAAATGAACTTGTCTGCCTGCTCCGAACCGCTCTGCTATCTTTTATGAGTTGCCTACGGCTTCAGCCGGAGGT
>JANMUW010000399.1:0-17618 GCA_031392105.1 Acidobacteriota bacterium
TACAATGTTTATCGCAACGTGAACGCACACGTTGACGTTGCAGACAGTCCGGCTCCGTTGTCACCGGGACCGGTTAATCCGACGCTTGGGACGCAGGGCGTCGTAGGTGTTCGCTCTAACATCACCTTAATCGGTAACGAAGCTCCAAATACGTTCAACAATAACGGTTGGATCACTGACGGAGCTAACATCACCGACGGTAATGCAGTCGAAGCAGGTATTGACCGCGTCGCTCCAAACGGCGTTGACACACCCTTGCCGACTGGAAGTCCGAATCGAGTATTTGACGCTCCGACCTGGAATCCCCCGCCGGGAAGCCCCGCACCCGGAGACGAGCCGTTGTTAGCACAAGCCCAACGCGGTGCTTCCATCCAAATGTTCTTCGTGATGAACCGTTATCACGACGAACTTTACAAACGTGGATTTACCGAAGCAGCGTTCAACTTCCAGCTCGACAACTTCGGCCGCGGTGGAGTTGGAGCTGACCGCGTGTCGGCTGAAGGACAGGATTCGTCCGGAACGAACAATGCAAACTTTGCGACTCCGGCAGACGGCGGACGTGGAAGAATGCAGATGTTCCTCTGGACCGGACCGACGCCGGATTACGACGGAACGACGGATGCCGAGGTGATCATTCACGAAGTCACGCACGGTACATCCAACCGTCTGCACGGCAACTCGTCCGGTTTGAATACCAATATGGCAGGCGGTATGGGCGAAGGGTGGAGCGACTTCTATTCCTATACTATGCTTGCCGAACCGACCGACCCGATCAACGGCATTTACACGACGGGCGGTTACGCGACGTTCTTGATCGCAGCTGGATTTACCGGTAACTACTACTACGGCATCCGCCGTTTCCCGCGTGCACCGATCACTTTCCTTGGAGCCAACGGCCGACCGCATAATCCGTTCACGTTCAGATATGTGAACGCAGGCTGCGCCGCTCTAACCGACGGATCGCAAAGCGCATTCCCACGTGGTCCGATCGGCGTTGCCCAGTGCGACCAGGTTCATAACCTTGGTGAGATCTGGAGCAGCTTGTTGTGGGAAGTTCGTAACCGCATGGTCACGCGTCTCGGCTTCGCCGCCGGAACAACGAG
Source organism: Acidobacteriota bacterium (assembly GCA_031392105.1). Classification (GTDB taxonomy): domain Bacteria; phylum Acidobacteriota; class Blastocatellia; order Pyrinomonadales; family Pyrinomonadaceae; genus OLB17. The sequence goes on from JANMUW010000399.1 coordinate 1,104, forward strand.
AGTGCTTCAGGTCGTCACGGACGGTATGAAGCTCGCCCCGTTGGGCCCGACGTTCATCCAGGAGCGTGATGCGATCATCGCTGCGGCAGCGGCTCTGCCGTCGCCGGAAGCATCCCTTGATGTGATCGATGTCCGTGAAGGTTTCCGCGTCCGCGGAATGGGCTTCTCGGCCAGTATTCAGAGCGCGTCTCCGGCAGCAGTGACGGAAGCGTTTGATTTCCCGAACGCTTTGATCACCAACCCGATCACAGTTACAGATCCGGGTCCGGGCGGCGATGGCGACGGGTTCCCCGAACCGGGCGAAACCGTTCAATTAAGCGTTCCCGTAACCAATACGACTGGAACTGCGATCACCAATGTCGTCGTGACCGCCACTGGCGGTGGTAGTGGAAATTACGGCACCATCAACGACGGTCAGACCGTGACGAGATCGATTCCGTATACGATTTCGGCGGGCGCTCTTTGCGGCAGTCAGGTAACCGTGGCACTTGTGCTATCAAGTAGCGCAGGTACTCAACCGGCATTCAACAGGTCGTTCATCCTTGGACAACCACTTGTTGGATTAACCCAAAACTTTGATGGCGTCACGCCTCCGGCATTACCGGCAGGCTGGGTACAAAATCAAACTGTGGGAACGGGAATCACCTGGACAACCGTCAACACAACTCCGAATTCTGCACCGAATGCAGCGTTCTCGAATGACCCGGCGACAGTTAACGCGACAGCTCTTGAGAGCCCGGCATTCAATGTCACTTCAACTGCAGCGAGCGTAACCTTCAGGAATAATTTCAATACCGAAGATACGTTCGACGGTATCGTTCTTGAAATCAAGATCGGTGCAGGCGCATGGCAAGACATTATCACTGCGGGTGGAGCGTTTACCGCCGGCGGTTATACTGACACGATCAGCACGGCATTCGGCAGTCCGATCGGCGGAAGAATGGCATGGGCTGGTAATTCGGGTGGATATATCACGTCGACCGCAACATTGCCGGCAGCAGCAAATGGACAATCGGTCCAACTGCGTTGGCTGATGGCTTCGGACAATTCGGTGACTGCACCTGGCAGCCGAATTGATGACGTCCAAGTTACCAACGGCTACGTTTGCAACTCTGTAACCGTTAAGTCGCGAGCTGACTTCGACGCCGACGGCAAGACCGATCTCTCGGTGTTCCGTCCGTCTGAAGGCAACTGGTACCTGAATCGTTCGACGGCTGGATTCCTGGTTCTCAACTGGGGTATTTCCACCGATGTTCTGGTTCCGGGAGACTATGATGGTGACTCCAAAACCGACACTGCCGTCTTCCGTGCAAATGCCAATCCGGCACAACCCGACTTCTACATCCTGAACAGCACTGCCTTTACTGTTACGGGCGTATCGTGGGGCGTGGCGGGTGACATCCCGGTCATCGCGGACTATAACAACGACGCGAAGGCGGATATCGCGGTATTCCGTCCATCGGACAACACCTGGTACATCCTGAACAGCGGCGGTGGAGCTACATTTACCGTCTTTGGACAGGCAGGCGACGTTCCGGTTGCGGGTAATTTCGGTGGTACTGCTAATGCGGACCTTACCGTATATCGCAGCGGCACGTGGATCAGCCAGCTCTCCGGAGGCGGCTCATTGAATGTCGCTCTCGGAGCTGCAGGTGATGTTCTCGTCCCCGCCGATTACTCGGGTGACGACGTTGACGATATCGCCATCTTCCGCCCGAGCACGGGTGGCTGGTCAGTTCGCAACAGCACCGGCGGAGCCGTCACAACGACCGGATGGGGAACGTCAGGTGACGTACCTGTACCGGGCGACTACGACGGTGACGGAAAAGACGACCTTGCCATTTACCGAAACGGTCAGTGGTGGGTAAATCGCTCGACGTCCGGCGTGTTGATCGCAAACTTCGGTATTGCGACCGACAAGGCTATCCCGAGACAGTACGTACCGTAATTAAGGCGGAAACCGGAAAGATTTATTTCCACATCTTTCCGGTTTCTTTAATTTTCAGGCTGACGGCTAAAGAAATTCTTTGGCTGTCGGCCTTTTTCTTTGCTTTGAAATTAGTTCATTTAGCTTGACTTGACTTGGGTGAACGGGCGCGAGGGTAGTCTTTTTCTGACCTGCAAGTCTGGCCCTTGCGCAAAATCCTTTGCGCAAACGAACATGTGTGTTTTAATGAGGCAGAATAAACTTTTACAACTCCCCTTGCTTAGGGACTATCGCTTTTTCGGCTCGTAAATTATTCAATAATTGCGCCGTCAGCATATTCTCTAGGTTTTGCCGGTTAAACCGAATTTTCAAAGTCTTTTAGGAGGAGAATCGAGAATGCGACGGACAAATCTATTTAAGTTATTTCGGTATTCAACCGAACTACACAATAAACCCCAAGTTACCAACTCAAAAAAATTCCGAGTGATTGCGATGCTGAGTCTCGTGGCCGTGACGGTCATCGCCATGACGTTATATCGTCAAGCACTCACCACCGCCCAGGCCCAGCAATCGCCTGAAAATTTGGAAGCCGCAAGCTTATTTGAAGTAAATGCTGCGGCGGACCAGCAAAAGAACAAACCCGAAATTACGGAGCAGCCAGAACTTAAGGCCGCCTCGGACGATCCGGCGCAGTTGTCGCCCGAAGGAAGCGTCTGCGGCTGGAGTGCCGGAACCGTGTATCCGGTCACGATCCTTGATCAGGCGACTGTCAGCGTAGGCAGCAATCTTTATGTTTTCGGCGGGGTGAGTACGGCAATCATTGCCAACGCCCGCAAATTTGACGGCACTACCTGGACTGACATTGCGCCCTTGCCGGCAGCCCTGGAGTTTCCGACGGCGGTTACAGACGGAACGAACATTTACATTTTGGGCGGCGCGTTAGTCGGCACGGGCACGCCGCAGTCAACGCTTTACAGATATAATGTCGCGGCAAATACCTACACGCCTTTAGCTAACTTTACGACAGGAACTTGGAACGCAGCGGCGGTCTACCTTGGCGGAAAGATCTATAAATTCACGGGCACCGGTCCGGCGACGGCTTCGACCAACGTGCTTGAAATTTATGACGTTGCCGGTAACACCTGGGCCGCCGGCGCCCCTTACCCGCTCTCGATCAGTTTCGTCGGCGCATTCGTGCAAGGCGGCTTTATTTATGGAGCAGGCGGGATTCAGAGCGTCGGCTCGATTGCCTCGTTGAAAACTTATCGATACGATCCGGTCGGTAACACTTGGGACGACGCGGCGATAACTGATATGCCGCAAACCCGATGGGGAGCGGCGTCGTCTATCACCGGTTACGGTGTGAACAACGGATGGGTTATGGCAGGCGGTTACGTGAATGGTACGGCAACGGCGAATATTTCTACTTCGGTGATCAGGTGGAATCCGATCACCAATGTCTGGGACACATTGACAAGCATGACCGGCGAAAGATCGCGAATGACCGGGGCAATTCTTGCCGGCAGCTTTTATGTTATCGGCGGAAGAAGCATCGCATCGAGCGCTTTTGTCGGCACAAATTCCAATCAGAAACTGCTTTGCTTCAGCGGCGTAGCGGTCATCACTGCGGGAACGGCGACTATTGTTTCAGAGAGTTTTCCGCCGCCGAACGGGGCTCCTGATCCGGGTGAAACGGTGACGGTCAGCCTTCCGCTCCAAAATGTGGGGGACACGGCGACCACGAATTTGACTGCGACATTGCAGGCGACCGGCGGCGTGACCAATCCGAGTCCGGCGGCGCAAAACTATGGCGTTCTGCCACCGCAGGGACCGGCGACGACGAGGAACTTTACATTCACCGTGAGCCCGAGCGTCATTTGCGGTTCGACGATCACGCTGACTTGGGTCGTCAACGACGGAGCGACAACTTACCCGAATGTTGTCAAGACGTTCATTGTCGGCACGCCGGTTCAGGTGACTGAAAACTTTGATGGCGTAACGGCTCCGAATCTACCTGCAGGTTGGACGACCACCCAGGACGTCGGCACGGGGATTACCTGGACAACGACCGCGACCGGTCCGAATTCGGCTCCGAACTCGGCTTTTGCCAATGATCCGGCAACTGTAAATATGTCGTCCTTGGTTAGCCCGAGCATTCCTATTTCGTCAACATCCAGCCGATTGAGTTTCAAGAACAAGTACATTACCGAAGCTACGTTCGACGGAATGGTTCTTGAAATGAGCATTGGCGCAGGTGCTTTCCAGGACATCATCACCGCCGGAGGTACATTTGTCAGCGGCGGTTACAATGCGACGATTTCGACGGCCTTCATGAGCCCGATTGGCGGACGCATGGCTTGGTCGGGAACATCCGCGGGCGGATATATTGACACCGTTGTCAATCTTCCGGCGGCGGCCAATGGTCAAAATGTCCAATTCAGATGGAGAATGGCATCGGATAGTTCGGTTGTCGCAACGGGCGTTAATGTTGATGACGTTCAAATCCTCAACGGTTATGTTTGCGTTGGGGGGAGCGTCAGATCACGCGCCGACTTTGACGGTGATGGCAGGACCGATCTCTCGGTGTTCCGTCCGTCCGAAGGCAATTGGTATCTGAATCGTTCGACGGCTGGATTCCTTGCCCTCAACTGGGGCATCTCAACTGACGTCCTGGTTCCCGGCGATTACGATGGCGACGGCAAGACCGATACTGCCGTCTTCCGAGCAACCGCGAATCCGGCGCAACCCGACTTCTACATCCTGAACAGCAATGGCTTTACTGTTTCAGGCGTGTCGTGGGGCATTGCAGGGGATATCCCGGTAATCGCGGATTACAACAACGACGCCAGGTCGGATGTCGCAGTATTCCGTCCATCTGACAACACCTGGTACATCCTTAATAGCGGTGGCGGAGCGGTCATAACGGTATTCGGACAGTCTGGAGACGTTCCGGTAGCGGGTAACTTTGCCGGCAGCGCCAACGCTGACCTTACGGTCTTCCGAAGCAGTACGAATAGCTGGGTAACCCAGGTTTCGGGCGGCGGTGTCCTCAACTTCGTCCACGGCACGGCCGGCGATATTCTCGTTCCTGCCGATTACGATGGTGACAATATTGACGATCGGACTGTTTTCCGTCCGAGCACTGGTCAATGGTTTGTCCTTAGGAGTACGAACGGCGCCGTTACGATCACGTCCTGGGGTGCCGCGGGTGACGTTCCCGTACCGGGAGATTACGACGGTGATGGAAGCGACGATGTCGCGATCTATCGCAACGGTCAATGGTGGCTGAACCGTTCGACTGCGGGCACGTTTGTCGCGAACTTCGGTGTCACGAGTGACAAACCAGTCCCACGACAGTACCTTCCGTAAGCAATCGCGGAGCGGATTGCCAGTGCGATTCGTTCCCATGTTTCAAAGAGGTCGTCTGAAAAGGCGGCCTCTTTTTTTGTCTCGTTCTTAGACGCGACGCAACTATCTGCTCACAATATTTTCGATCGAGCGTTTTTTATTGGACTTTCATCACCGTTTTGTCGTCAAATTGATAACTACACACTATCTTAGGAGCACCAATTTATGACAAGCAGATTGCGTTGGACCCGGACCGCAAAGTTGTTGGCGATCACCGTATTGAGTTTGATAGCTGTCTTCGGGCTAACGAACGTCTCGTCCGACAAAGCTAAGGTCTCGGCTTCAGCAAACGGGCCTTCGCCGTCACATACGAATGCTCCGGGCGAAGCGAATTGCACAGCGTGCCACTCTGACTTTCCGGTCAATAGCGGAACTGGAAACATACTGATAACAGGTGTGCCCTCGAACTACTTACCTAATCAGCAGATTCCCGTTACGGTTCGCGTCAATCAGGCTGATGCTGTCGTGTATGGGTTTCAGCTGACCGTGATCGATTCGGGTGGGCGAAAGGTTGGAACTTACACGTTGCCGTCACAATCACCGCCGAAGATGCAATTGGTCAATGGCATCGTCAATAACATCGAACGCCAGTACGTCGAACATACGGTCGACGGAATCGTTCCCTCACAGTTTGGTTCTAATACCTGGACCTTCACGTGGACGGCTCCAAGCCTTCGGGCCGGAAAGGTGGCTTTCTATGCGGCAGGCAATGCGGCTAACAGTGACGCCGGCACAAGCGGGGATTACATATATACGAAAGCGGCGGCGACGCTTTCGGGTAGTGCGATCTCGAACTTCGACACGGACGGCCTAAGTGATATCGCTGTTTATCGCCCGTCAAGCGGAGTTTGGTACTCGCTTAACTCGACCGACGGTGGCTTTCAGGCACTGCAATTCGGCATCGCCGAAGACAAGATCGCACCCGGAGATTACGATGGAGACGGCAAGACGGACCGTGGTGTTTGGCGGCCATCGACAGGTGTCTGGTACATCCAGAAAAGCGGGGGCGGCTTTACGATCTCGGAGTTTGGCACAGCAGGCGACATACCGGTTCCCGGCGATTATGACGGCGATCTGAAGACCGACCTCGCAGTGTGGCGGCCATCAACCGGTGTCTGGTACATCGCCCGGAGCTCGAATGGAACATACGACATCCGGCAGTTCGGAGTTGCTTCGGACAAAATCGCGCAAGCCGACTTCGATGCTGACGGCAAAACGGATCTCGCCGTTTGGCGCCCATCTACGGGCGTTTGGTACGTCTGGCGCAGCACCGATTCCGGATTTTCTATCACTGGTTTTGGGCTTAATGGCGATCTGCCCGTGCAGGGAGATTATGACAGCGACGGGAAGGCGGATGTCGCGGTATTCAGGCCGTCGAACAGCGTTTGGTATATGAATCGTTCGACGCTTGGATTCACGTCCGTGCAATTCGGGATAGCGACCGACAAACCGGTTCCGGGAGATTTCGACGGCGACGGCAAAACCGACATCGCTGTTTTCCGTGACGGAGTCTGGTACATTCTCCGCAGCACCGACGGCGGAGCGACGATCGCCTCTTTTGGTTTGGCCGGTGACGTTCCCGTTCCGACCGGATATATCGCACAATAATCACCACCGAGATTCAATACAAAAACCCGTCAGAGAACTCGCAAGTTCTCTGACGGGTTTAGCTGTATTGGAGGACAAGTGCCTTAGACCGCTATCGCGGAACTACGGCTTCTGCGGACCCGCTGCCGGTTCCGGTACGGTCGTAACGGGCTGTCCGGTAGTGTTCGCCGGACGGTTCGGATCGACAGGCTCCGTTTCGGAGTTGGAAGTGGGATTCCCCATCGGAACCGGTTGAATGATAGTTGCCGACGACCTCACGCCCGAGGAACCTGTTGTCGTACCAAAGTCCGGACGCGAGATACGCGGAGTGATAAAGAATAGGATCTCGTTGGTGTTGCGTTCGACGCCTTTACGCTTGAACAAATACCCGAGGATCGGGATCTTTGAAAGGCCGGGAGTTCGATCCTGACTCTCACGTTCGTCATCAAACAGGACGCCGCCTACAACCGTCGTTCCACCATCGGGCACCGTAACCTGAGTCTCCATCAACTGCGTATTGATGGTCGGGTTTGCGCCGGATGCTGTTGCCGCCGCTGAAGCGTTCTCAGCCAGTACGTCCAGAACGATCGTACCAACGTCTGTGATCTGCGGAGTGATTTCCAGTTTGAGCGGAACATCGACGTAGGTCGTTGTTACGATCGGATCTCCGCCGCCCTGGCTCGGCTGGATGGTCGAGATCGGGATCTGAGTTTTGCTCTCGATCTTTGCCTTTCGGTTGTTCAGAGTCGTTACACGGGGTGTGGCGATGATCTTCGCCTGTCCTTTCTTTTCACCGGCAGTGATCAACATGCTGATCTGAGCGGTACCGAACACACCCGTCGTCAGACCGATAACCGTGTTCGGAATGCTCGAAAGTAAACTTCCGTTCGGTCCCTGGGTAGGCAAGGTTGTCGGAAACGGACGTGACGCGGTTGCTCCATCGAGAGTACCGCCCTGAGCTCCGCTTCCACGCGGTCCAAACACCATGCCGTTGATCTGGACACCGATATCCCGGCTGAAGCTGCGTGTTGCAACGACAATGCGGGCTTCGATCTCAACTTGGGGTTCCGGCTGATCCAAGATCGCAACCAACTGACGGATGGCGTCGATGTTTTGTCGAACGTCCGTGATGATAAGCGAGTTGCTGCGTCCGTCAATCTCGATCGAACCACGCCTGGAAAGGCGTCGCTTGATAATAGGAAGAAGTCCTTCGCCGCCGCTCGAGTTGGACGATGACGCGCTGGACCCTTCACCGCCGCCACTCTGGCCGCCGCCAACGGTTGTTTTTCCGCTGGTCGAGGCTCCGCGTCCAATGGTACCGGCCGCGCGTGCGTAGTTCAGCCGAATAAATTCTGTGTATAAAGGTGAACCGTCGAGCTGATTGTCCATCTGAGCTCGATACAACTCACCCTCGGTCGCAAGTGCTTTTGCATCTGCCACGCGGAGGATCGTTCCATTCACTTGTACGCCAAGTTCTTGCGATCGCAGGATCGAGTCAAGCGCGATATTCCATGGAACCTCGCTGACGTTTACAGTGACCGGCACGGACTTGACCGACTTGTCGATCACGAAATTCACGCCGTACTGCTCGGTGATGTAGTTGAGAATGTCGCGTATATCGGCATTAACAACATTCAGGTTGATGGGCTCGCCGCGAAAACCGGCATCGCCATACATAGCGCCCTGACGTTGCGGTTCGACCTTCTGAGCGGCCGCTACTACTGATAGCAAACCGGTGATGATTAATGCGATCAGTATTTTCTGGGCGTGACCGCTAATGAGTTGAAGAGAATTCATGTTTCCTCCGTTACAGATTTGAGTCCATCCTTCGGATCGAGAGATGGCCTTGTTAAGGTGTGTTGCAATACTTGGGAAGTTGCGGGAGTTGATCAGGGCGGAAGCTATTTGCTCTTTGCGACCTTGACCGATTTCTTGGAGTCCTTTTTCGATTTGTCCTTATCGGAAGTTGCGGGGACCTGGCGATTCATTTCTTCCAGCGGAGAGACAATGGCTGTCGGCTTCGCCACTAGTTGTGCTTCCGCAGCCTGCGGAACCGGACCGTTCGAAGGTTCAGCCGATGCACGGTTGTCCGTTTCGACCGGGGCAGTTCCCTGAATCTGTTCGCGGTTCGTATATTTACGCAGAGGTTTGTTCTCAACTGAAGAAACGAACTTACCGTTACTCATTTTGACCACGCGTCTAAACACCAGCCGATTTTCCTCGACCGCGACGAGCTGTCCATCAAAGAACTTTTCACCCGGATAGATCGTGTATGAAAGCTTAAGGGGCACTGCCTCGACAATTGCGGCATAACCACGAGGCGTCCGGAAAATTCCCGTAACGGCCATTTCGCTCAGCGTCAATACAGAAGTTACCTTCGGTACGGGCATGCCACTGGTGGCAGCGCTTTCGCGGAGACGTTTGTAGTAATCAACTCGCTGTTCGATGGCAGGGGCACCGAGATCAGCGGGCGGACCGCTTTTCTTGGGGCCATTCTTATCACCTGGGCCTCCATCACGCTGGCGAGCCCAACCCGGCTTTGAGAAAGGATCGCGGTTCTGGGCGTTCAGTTCGTTAAAGCTTCCGCTGATGAGGATAAATCCGACCAGGGCGAGACCCAGACTCAGGAAGCGTAGAATCTTTACATTGTTAGTCATGGCTTTTCTCTCTCGTGACATGTTTCGATCTTGGTAATGAGTTCGCGGGCTATTTGGCAGCAGGTGCCGGGGCGTTAGCTGCCGGTGCTCCGGGAGCGGGTTTCGCTCCTGGCTTTGCCGGTGCGGTGGGCTTGTTCATCGTTTCCGGGTCGGCATAATAAGCAGTCAGCAGGAATTGAGCGTGCAGAGTTTTCTCCGCGGTCTGCTTATCCAACTGGTTGATCTTAAAATCGCTGACCGATACGATTCGCGGAAGCTTCGCCATCTTGTCAAAGAATGCTCGCAGGTTATTGAAGTTGCTATCGACTTCGATCTCGACCGGCTTGGCCATGATCACGTCTTGCTGCGTGTCGTCTCGCGGACTAAACCGCATAACGATCATCCGTGAATCTCGCGCATTATCCTGAAGACCCTGAAGGACATTTGTGATCTCACGCTGCTCGGGCAGCAATACTTTCAGCTCTTCGTATTCAACTGCCTTGCTCGCATAGAGAGCGCGAAATTCGTTGATACGCTGCGTCGCGACGCGGGCCGCCTCATTCTTCGCCTGGAGGGCTGCGACTTCCTCATTCTTAACGCGGACTTCTTCACGCGTTACGCTGGTCACGAAATACCAGACCGAAAAATAGAGGATGGAAGCGATACCAACCAGGAGAAGAAGCTGGTAGTGCCATTGCAGATTTTTAATTTTCTCTAGCATTGTTGTGTCCTTCTTTTTCTTGGATCAATTTTTTTTACGACTAGTTCTTTGCGGCCTGCGCAGGCGCGGCGGGCTTTGCTGGTGATGCGGCCGCAGCTGTCGCTGGAACGGGTTGATTGACAGCGCTGGCCTTTGACGGCGTGTACGCCATCTTGATCGTGAAGTTCACGACATTGACCTTGGCAGCCGGCGTATCCTTGACGGGAGTGGCAGCCATCTGATTCTGAACTTCCTCGCGTTTTGTTTCGATATTCATATTCGAAAACAAGCCGTTTGAAAATTCGAGGCTGCGGCCGAACTGGGTGACTTGCGTTTCGTCCGGCGAGTTTCCTTTGATCTCAAGCATTTCACCTTTTTGCTCAATGCTCTGGAGATAGATTCCGGGAACCATCGTGATCCGCTCACGCATCGCTTCGAGCACCGCAACCGGGCCCTTTTGTTCATCCCGCAACTTCTTGATAGCAACGATCCGGGCGTCGATGGCGGCGATCTTGTCCTCGAGCTCTTTCTGCTCTTTTATTACGGCTTCGAGTTCTTTCTCGATCTGCTTCTGCTCTTCGAAGCGACGTTCAGCATCGGCCCTTGCCATCTGCGTGCTGATAACATCCCATCCGATCACGGCCGCGAGAAGAAAACTGACGGCAAGTGTAAGGAGTAAGAGGCGCGACGCCGGGCTTCCGACCTTACGATCGACGGCCATTACCGTACTGCCCTGTCGTTCTGTTACCGAATTCAGTAGATTGATCTTAATCATGGTAGTTAAACTCCCCTTACCGCCAAACCGACGGCGACCGCCATCTCCGGCATGATTTCGTTAATGTAGTCCGCGTCGAATTTTTTCGTATCGACTCTGATGTTGCGAAACGGATTGAGGACCTCGACGGGTAGTTCGAGCCGACGTGAAAGCTCCTGGGCAAGGCCGTTGAGTTTCGATCCGCCGCCCGAGATAAGAATCTTTTGCACGACCGTATGATTGTCTTCGGTGGTCGCACGATAGAAGTCGAACGTCTTCTGGATCTCCATCGCAACGATCTCCGTGACGTTGCTCATCAAAGGCTCGATCGATTTCTCATCAACGCCTTCGACCGCGTGGCTGACGCCCCGCTTCATAGCTTCGGCCTGCTGAAAGCTCAATCCCAGGCTCCGCTGAAGAACGTCGGTGAACTGACTTCCGCCCACGGTGATGTCTCGTGTGAAGAGCGAACGCGTACCTTTTACGATGTTCACGTTCATGGTCGACGCGCCGATATTCAAAAGCGTGACGACATCCGATTCAACCGGCTGGTAATTAACTTCGTAGCAGTTCTGTAGTGCGAATGTGTCGACGTCGATCACTACCGGCTGTTTGCCGGCGAGCTGGATTGCCTGACGTATATTGTCGATGCGCTCGCGCTTGCATGCTGCGATAAGAACTTGTGTCGAGTCAGCGGTATTTTCCGTGATCTGATAATCAAGGCTGACGTCTGACAGATCGTAAGGAATATGCTCTTCGGCGTGCCAGTCGATCGATTCTTCAAGCTCCTCGCGGCTCATCGGCGGCAGTACGATGTTCTTGATGATCACCGAATGGCCGCTCACACCGGTCACAACCTGATCGGCGGTGACTTGATGGTTGTTGCACACGTTCTGGATACAGTCAGAAACAACGTTGAGCTCCATGATCTGACCGTCGATGATCGAATCGTCGGGCAGGTTTTCGAAACCGAGGCTGACCAAGTTGAGGTTGTTAGCCTTGCCATCAAGTTCGACCATCTTGATCGAGCTGGAGCCGATGTCCAAACCGGCAACGCTTTGCTTTTTACCGAACAGCATTATTTTCTAGCTCCTTGTTTACTTTCACTAAGGTGTTTTGATTAGTTTTCTAAGGCTTGGAACGAAGCGGTGTCAGCCGAGGTAAGAAGTTTTTTGCCACCTTCTGTTTGCGCTATCGACGGGACTTCAAGGGACGGGACAACTGAGTGTTAGTGCCTAAACACCGGCTTCGTTCCAGATTTTCGCGTGACTTTTACAAGCAGCGGGTTGAATTGTCTTTTAGAAAACTATTTCGCATCGGGTGGCGAAGGGAAACGGTTTAGAACAACCGTCACTGAACTAAACTACAGTAAATGTTGGCAGGCTGTCAACAGTTTTTTACAATGTTGAACGCAATATGATTTGAATGAGGTCAGATTGACTGGTGGGCTTTCTCATATTGATGGGAGGAGGCTCGACTGCACCGGAGTCATCCGGCCTGCATGAGGGCGAAGCCTGAAAAAAAACGCTTAGGCTCTTAGTCAATTATCGCTTGGCGACGATACAGGCACGGATGCCTGCGCTCCAGTCGCGAGCTCCATCTTCGCGACGGACTCGAGGTGCACTTCGTCGGGCCCATCCGCTAGCCGCAGCGAGCGAGCGTAGATCCAAAATTGGGCGAGGGGGAAGTCCTGAGAAACGCCCCCGCCGCCGTGAGTTTGTATCGCCCGGTCTATTACTTTCAACGCCATTTGCGGGGCGACCGCCTTGATCATCGCTATCTCTTTTCTGGCAGCCTTACTACCGACTGTGTCCATCATCCATGCCGTCTTCAGAACTAGCAGGCGTGCCTGATCGATAGCGAGACGAGCTTCCGCGATCCACTGCCTTACGACACCTTGCTCCGCAACCGGCTTTCGAAATGCAACGCGCGATCTGGCTCGCTCGCACATGAGCTCGAGCGAGCGTTCCGCAACACCGATCAGCCGCATACAGTGATGAACACGTCCCGGACCGAGACGGCCCTGAGCGATCTCAAACCCTCGGCCTTCGCCAAGAAGAAGATTCTCTTTCGGCACGCGTACATTATCGAATACAACTTCGGCGTGACCGTTCGGTGCGTCGTCGTATCCAAATACGTTGAGTAATCTTTCTACTCGCACACCACTCGCGTCCATCGGCACCAACATCATCGACTGCTGCAAATGCCTCGGTGCGTTCTCATCCGTCTTCCCCATGAAGATCGCAAGCTTGCATCTCGCATCGCCGGCTCCGGTCGACCACCATTTGCGACCATTCAGAATATATTCATCGCGGTCAGCTTTGATCGATGCCTGGATGTTTGTCGCATCCGATGAGGCGACATCCGGTTCGGTCATCGCGAAGCATGATCTTATTTCCCCGTCGAGCAGCGGCGTCAGCCATTTCTCTTTTTGCGCGGGCGTGCCGTAAAGATGGAGGACTTCCATGTTGCCGGTGTCGGGTGCCGAGCAATTGAAAACTTCGGATGCCCACGTCACACGCCCCATCATCTCGGCAAGCGGCGCGTAATCCAGATACGTCAGACCGGAGACGTCGCGCAGGAACAGGTTCCACAAGCCGTCTGCCTTTGCCTTGAGCTTGAGCTCTTCGATCAGCTGCAACGGTTCCCACCTGTCGCCCGAGTTTATTTCTCGAGCATAAGCTTCTTCGTTCGGGTAACAGTTCTGCTCCATAAACGCCGCTAGGCGTTCGAGCATTTCCTTGCACTTGTCCGAGTATTCAAAGTTCATCATCTAGTTCCCTGCTGTGCGAGTTTCGTGATCCAGTCCGGCTGCAATGGCTCTTCCTTCATCGCCAATCCCTTTGCGAGCATCCATCGATGCAGCCACGAAAGACCACGCTTCGACTGGGCTTCAGGAAGCTTGTAGGCCGGATCTTTTAACGCCGCGTCGAGCGAAATAAATGTGTAGCCTCTTCGCCGCAGCATCGCCGCTAGTTTATCGAAGTGATCCGCATTGATCTCATTGGCGTGAAGCAGAAGCGTCTGCTTCACCTCGTAGCCAAGAAATTCGCGGCTCAGCTTTTCGAAGTGCTCGAAAATGGATTCCAGATAGCGAACATAATCCTCGACGATCCTTTTTTGCAGCGGAGCGTCACCGCGTGATTTCGCCTGCGAATAAGCATTGGTATAAATGTAATCGTTGTTATCTATTGTGACCGGAGCGGCCGTATATCCTCGAGTCGCAAGAAACTCTGCTAGCTGCTTTTTGTATTGTTCGGTCGGCCCGGTGCGAAGTTGCGTATGCCGGTAGTATCTGAGCTCCTTCCCTTTTGCGCGAAGCAGCTGACGCGTAACGGTCTCGCCCTTGATCACATCGGCCGCATATTTTTCGAAGGGTACCCGATCGATCGCCACATGAGAGAACGAATGATTTCCCAGACCGTGGCCATCATCCAGCCAGCGTTTTAGCAAGGCGATTCGACGCTGCTTCTCGGTGCCGTCCGCCAACCGGTACTCGTTCACAAAGCCGATCGCCGGAATTGTTTCTGCTTTTAACCTGGCTAACAGATTCTCAGTTAGCGCGTTCATCGCCGCGTAGTCAGCTCCCATCGCGGGCAGATCGTCGAAGGTTACAGCGACTTCGCGGTTGTTCACTTGACCGCTAGCACGCAGCGAAAACCCGTGTAGAAGCACAGCAATGGATATGAGAAACAAAATAGCGGCAATCGAATTAAGCCGCGTTGTGAGCCGATGCGACATCATCATGGATTTGGGCAGTCAAGTAAGTTTACTTTACATCCGTTCTGAGCGGAATCCCGCGACCTTCAGGAAGCCGAGCGGCAAGCCATCGCAAAAAGAGGATTCCCAAGCGTCAGTAACAGGGCTATAGTTAGCTTGCCAAATAAAGGAGACCAATGACCCAAACAATTCGAGCCTACCGATACGCAGTATATTTCTGCGCGCTGGTGGCGTTCATCTTTGCTGCCGAGCAAGTCTCGGCACAGTCTACTGACGAGACTCGACCAACGCCGGTCTCAAGCTTTCCAATCACCGGAAATCTGAGCGCGGGAAGTTACTACTTTTCCGTTCCCGCGACAGCAGGCGCAGCGACCATGACTCTCGAATTTACACCTCCCGATGGCGGCGGTGGTATGTCGGTTTCGATGAACGGGCCCGACTGTTGCAGCTCCGAGGCTTATGTCGGAGCCGATACTGGACTCTCCAACCCGGTCAGGCGCCAGGCATCATTCACCGTTCCTTCGGCGCAAACACTTCTTGTTAAGGCTTATATTGCTGTCTCACCGGTCCAAAGGGTACGTTTCACACTAAACTTCTCCGGCAGTATCGGAGGGCCAGCCCCGCCATCAAGTCGGGGTAGTGGCATCATAATTACCGATCCGAATATGCGTCCTCCGAGGCCATGTACTGATCTCGCACTAGTCGACGGATTCAGGCAGGCCGGTCCTCCAACTTCGGTTTCGATCAGCGGTGTTGTTCGAAATCTTTCGGCTACGCGATATGTCGGAAACCGCCGACTGCAGTGGCTCGAGGTGCTCGATACGGCACAGGAAGGATCTCCGCGAATGGTAAAACGAATCGCCTTCACGGAGGTACCGGCACGCGGTACGATCCCGTACGTGGCTGCAGACCCATCAACTTCGACGCTTCCCCGCCGATACGAAGTTCGCATCGTCTATTCGCCTTATAACTCTACGGACAGGCTCGACACCAATGATGACTGCAACGCTGCGAATAACGTATCGAACGGACGTCCGACACTTTTTTCAGTCGACGAGCTGCCCTGAAGGGGATGCAGTCGTCGGAGCCGTCATCTCGAGCGACGGTGCGGCAATGTATCGACCAGCGACTTATTAAGGAGTAGATCCAATGAAGATGAAATGTCAGCTATTACTTTATGCATTCTCGTTATTCGTTCTTTCAATCTCGGTTAACGCACAAGTGAGCGGTGCCGCGGGGAACACCACCGGATCGGCAGCAGGAGATAAAAGTGTCAACATGACGATCTCCGGCGAGACGGGTTTGAAATGGGTCAACACCGGCATTACAGTCGCCGTCGGCGATACCGTACAGCTTGCCGCCGAAGGCGAGATAGATGTCGGCGGATCATACGGCTCACACGGCCCGGAAGGAACGACGAATTTTTCAGAGCAGCCTCCCGGATATTATCCGGTCGAAAGTAAAATGCGCTATGGCCTTGCAGCTCGGATCACTTTAGGAAGCGCGAGAAAGTTTTTACCTACGCAGACGTGGATCTACGGTGAGCACAAGGAAATGGTGGTGAAGCGAAGTGGGATTCTGTGGCTGACCGTTAACGATGATGCGCCTGAAGGAAACGTCGGAGAATTTAAGGTCACGATCACTATCATCAAGAAGAAAAAGTGATCGGTAGTGATCGACCGACAATGCGGTAGATGCTGCAGGACTCTCTCGTTCTCAGCGCCACGCCGATCGTAGATCCTGGACCTGATTGGTCCCGCGCAGAACCTCGTCCGAAGTTCTG
>JANMUW010000410.1:0-5148 GCA_031392105.1 Acidobacteriota bacterium
CATACATCGCACCGAAAGATGTTGCGCTTATGGCCATGTCGGTCGTCACGAGCGACCCGTGTGCGATTAGACTCGGTTCGAACGCAACGATGGCGAGCGCCGTCAGAGCCTCCCACTTCCCAAACATCTCCCAAGCCGCGAGAAACACAAGTAGGGCCAGCAGCATGCTCATGAGCGACGCAGCCAGCCGCGTCGAGATGACAACGGTGTCCGTTCCGTTTTCGATGAGGAAGCTGCTGCCATAGCTGAAGGCATCGAATTTAGAGGTTAATTTTGAACCACACTCCCAGGGCGGTTCCGACAGGTCAAGTAAATTGAGCGGCGCCGTTGCCAATAATTTTAATAACGGAGGGTGTTCCGGATTAATACCAAAATCGCTGCACCAGTGACTATGTCCGGCGAGAATATGATTCGGCTCGTCGACCGTCGCGCTCGTGCGCGTCGCGTGAAACCAAAGTTGAAAGGCGAAGCAGGCGAAGAGCAGCGTTGAGACAATCGCGAAAAACGGACGATTCTTTATTGAAAAGCCGCTGAGTCGGTTTTCTGTTTCATGCTCCATTCGCAAACGTCCTATTCTATACCGGGATTTCTGAGCGGCGCTATATTTTCCAAGGGCTCGCTCTCGATCGGCTTTATCTGTTCCCCGATCAGGTCGTAGATATTGTCGGTCCGCGGAGCATGCTCGAATGACGTTCTGTAGGCCCGCACGGGTCATTGTGCTCGTAGGCGTCGGCCTCGACAAAATTACGCTCGTCCTCTTTGTCGGCGAACGCTCGAAGTGGCGATGCCTGATAGCCCAGCAGATTCACATATGCGCCAACCCAAAGTTTGGTCAGCGGCGGCTGTTCGGGATTTAATCTGAAGTCGCCGGTCTGAACGTGGACCGCACCGGCTCCAATGTGGTACGCCTCGTCATAGGTAAAACTATCGAGACTAGTGGTGATGGAAGACCGGACGATCGCGGCAGCGATGATCACTAACAGCACGGTGAAAAATATCAAGCGCCGCATTGGCGCTGACTTTTCCCCGGACGGTTTATCCTCGACGGTTTCTGTCTTCATTTGATCGCGATAGCATCATAGACGACGTGTCCACCGACGACAGTAAGGACGCTTGTAGTCGCCGGCAATGCACCGACCGGGACGGTAAAGATGTCTTGTGAAAGCACCGCCAGATCAGCAAGCATTCCCGGTTTCAGCATTCCCTTCTCACGCTCGGCGAACTCGGCATACGCTGATCCGGTTGTATAAGCACGAACAGCCTCTTCGCGTGTGATCGCCTCCGCAGGCCGGGCAGGATGGATAACCGCGAACATGACATTCAAAGCGGGACTGATGGGACCATCGGAACCCAGAGCATAAAAAACACCGGCGTCGATGAGCGATCGCTGCGCTGAGAATTTCGTATCTTTGCCCCAGCGAGTGTGGATCTCGTTGACGATTGTAAAGTGCGACGGATTTTGGACGACGATGATACCGAGTTTCTTACAGCGCTCAACGAGGTCGGCAGCGACGCCTTCGCCGTGTTCGATGCGAACCCGCTTGGACGGCCAGTTGATCTTCCGTTCGACTCCGACCTTCTCCATTGCATTCAGCAGTGTCTCAACCGCACGGTCGCCAACCGCGTGAGCAAGCAGCTGCTGGTCAAGATCGAGTGATTCACGGATGATCTTTTCGGTCTCTGCCGCGTTAAAATTCAGACGACCTTTGAAGCCCGGCGTGTCGAGGTACGCAGTACGCATTGCCGCGCCGCGCTCGATCGGCGTACCGTCGAGTATCCATTTAATGCCACTGACCGAGACATTGGCTGATGCCGGTTTTGATTTGGCTAGCGCTTGAACATCTGCCGGATCGCGTCGACTTGTAGTCGTCGTTGAAAAGGCGATTGCGCGGATTCGAATGGGCAGGCGAGCCTCGTTCAGGATCCTCACGAACCTCTCAGTAGAGATGCTCGGCATTATCTGCATCGATGTGATCCCAAGCGAAGCCGCGGCCGCAGCTCGCTTCTGGAGATTCGCGATCAATTGTTCGTCGCTGCCTTGTTCTGCGAGGATCCTATCGAGGTTCCATGTAGCATACTCGAACATCTTGCCGGTCAGCTTTTTCGTTTTTTCATTCCGTTCAAAACGGCCGCCCATCGGCTCGCTTGTTCCATCAGATATCTTAAAGACCTCCAACCCGCGGGTGTTGATGATCGCGCCGTGGCCGAAGTAAGTCGAAAGCAGCACCGGATTATCAGGTGCCATCCGATCGATCGCATCGCGATCCGCACGTGGATCATTTATCACCGATTCACCAACCGTGCCGAATATCCATTTCCCCTTCGGTGCGGTCGCAACGGCCAACTTTATACCGGCCGACGTATCATCCCAGCTCGGCTCCTGAGTCTTGAACTCGAGATCGATTCCTTGAAACGTCGGCCCAAAATGAGCGTGGGCATCATTGAAACCCGGCACGACCGTTCTTTTACCGAGATCGATGATTTTCGTCTTTTTTCCGGAATGCTTCCGTATCTCCTCATTACTCCCGACGGCTTGGATCCGTTCGCCCCGGATAGCGATGGCCTCCGCATTTGGCTTTCCCGGTTCGGAAGTAAAGATGCTCCCATTTAGAAGGATCAAGTCCGCCGGGACCTGCGCGGCAAGCGACATCATTACCCCACAGATGACCAGGAAAATAGCAAGAGTGAATTTCATATAATTGCCCCGAGAAATTTAGTGTCGTTCGTATGTTTGAAGTGTCCGCATATTTAGTGTGATTTCGTGTGAGTTCGTGGTTTCAGGTTCCCCGCGCAAGCAGACTGGAACCACGAATCCACACGAAATCACACGAACAAACGCGGACAGCTCTAACATACAAGCACACTAATCACACGAAAAGACTTTAGAACAACTGCCCTTTATCGTCCTTGCCCATCATTGCTTTCCGGACAAGCGGGATCGGCGGTCCGCCATACGCCAGAAACGCGTCGTGAAATTGTTTCCATGCGGTGCGGCCACCGCGGGATGCGGTCCAATCTTCGCGCAACTTTTTGATCATCAGCTTGCCCATCGTGTAGTTGAGATAAGCCGGATCGAACGTGCCGCGTGCGGATTGCTGATCGGCGCTGCCCTCATCCTGCAGCCCTTGCTCGATGAACAGCTTCTTAGACTCTTCAACGGTCATTCCTTTCGTATGCAAGCCGATCGCCGAAAGGAATCTTACATTTCTTAACAGCGCTTCCTGCAGTTGGCCAAGATGAAGCTCCGTGTCTCCGGCTCCGAGCCCGGCTTCGTACATCATCTCTTCGGTGTAGTGGGCGTACCCTTCCGCAAAAGCGTAGCCGACGAAGACCTGGCCGAATTTCGATTTCGCGCGGTTCGAGTGCAGGAAGTTGAGAAAGTGTCCCGGATAACCTTCGTGAACTGACGTGAAAAGCAGGCTGCCTTCGCCCGGCAGGTATTCGTCCTGCTTTGCCTTCGGCCACGTCGGATCTGGTGGAGCGACATAATAGATCGACGGCAGGCCCTTCTCATACGGGCCGGGAATATTTATATAAGCAAAGTTCCATGACTTGTACGGCGGAGCAATTGCGACTTTGCACTCTTCGGTTCCCGGTACCGTAACGATGTCCTTTTCCTGAATAAACTTTCTCAGATTCGTAAGCTGTGTCGTCGCTGCTTCGACAAGGTCCTTGCCAGGAGCCTTGCGCAGGTTCGCTTTCTTGTTGCACTCGACCAACGAAATGCCCGGCGCATATTTTTCGCACTCGATTTTCACCGCCGCAAGGTTTCGATCGAGGTCGGCCTTTGCGATTCTTTCCAGTTCGATGAGATCTATATCGACGCCCTCGGTCTGCTTGAGCATCTGTTTGAACTTGTCCGGCCCGAGTGCAAAGTTATTTGTCGCCGTCGATTCCTGCGAGGCGAGCCATGCGTCGAAATCGCGAATGGCTTTTGCGGCGGCTGCGTTCGCGGCTTTGAAATCCGTCTGCGACTGTGGATCAGCGACCGGCTCGAAGACCTTGACCACATCCTTCTCGTAAAAATCGGCCAGGCCGCCGATTGTTTGTCGCCCGATCTTGATCAAGTTCATCGCCAGCGGTAGCTTCAGATTTCCCTTGACCTGTTTTAGAGCCACCGGGATATTTTTTGCATATGCCGTGTACGCCTTGATCCTAGTCTCGAGAGGTGCGTATTCGCGCGATACGTATACGTCCGGGTCGAGCGCATCGGCGTAATAGTAAGGATTAATGTGCGGCTGATCGGCGGTCTCACGCCAGAACAGATCTTTGTCGATCTGAGCGAGCAGATAATCGTGTTCGAACTTCTGCCGTTCGTCGAGCTCTTCGGCTTTGAACGCAGAGGCCTTTCCGCGCTCCGCCTTAAGACGCGCGATCTCTTTACTCAATCCTTCCGCCGACCAGTCAGGTAATTTGCCGTCAAACTCATGCCTTCCCTGGTAGATCGCGAATGTCGGGTTCGCGGTGAAGTAATCGGTCAGGAACTGCTCGACGTAAGCGTCCCATTTCGCGTTCGACGTCGAAGCATTCGCGTTTCCGGTTTGATTTGTATCCATGGGTTGCGGCTGGCAGCCAGTAAGGGGGATGAGTGCCGCGACAAAAAGCGCTGTCGCGATGAAGATGATGTATTTCATATTCTTTTTCTGACAGTGTGAGAGCTGTTGGTATCAATGCCTATACGAAACGTAGGTGCGGATCACGTAACTCGAATCAAAATTACGCGAATGATATCAGAATAACTGGCCACCGGAAAGCATCTCGTGCATCGGAGTAAGCTGTTTCCAAGAGTATATACGGTGCTAAAATAGGTTCGCTTTAGAAATCCATTGCCGTTCCCAAAAACAATGTTCATAATTTCCCGTTTTCTCTGCTGCTTCCTTTTTGCGGTCCTATGTCTGACCGTTACGACCGCCGGCCAAATCTCCGGCAAGCGAACGTTGGAGGCAAAGCTTCTCGGGAACCGGACGTGTAGCGGTCCCCTGCATTAGCCGTGGGCTGAAAGGCAACGGCTAAACGCCATCACCGCTAACGCGCCGAGAAAGTTCATTAGCGATGTTGTAAACTTGCGCTTTTCATATGGCAAAGCGAAAACTTGGAATCGCAGTAGTGGGCCTGGGCGGAGCGGTCGGTACGACAATGGCCGCGGGT
>JANMUW010000480.1:0-3077 GCA_031392105.1 Acidobacteriota bacterium
GCATCGTGGTTCGATTTTCTAAGACATGACCACGAAGCCCACGCAGTCATAACTGGAGGCTTCCGTGTTCTTTTCTTTTCCGTGCGTTCCGTGTGTTCTGTGGTTAGAAAAGGTCGCGAACCATTTGACCACGGAACACACCGAAGACACGGAGAAGAAGGCTCGGAATCCGGAGGTATTTCGGCCGTTGATCAACATACAAGCAAACGAATCACACGAAACAACACGAAAAGAAAACTGGTCTACGCTGGTCAGCCCAATTCGTCAAAAATTCGCGTTCAAAAAAGCATTCTAGACCGCGGATACTCACTAATTCAAGAGGTAGTCCGACCCGGGCATGTCAGATCTTCACGAAATTCTTGTAAGCGTCGGCGATAACTTTTTCCAGCACTTTCGTATCGACATCGGAAAGTCGCTTTATGTAAAGGCAGCTGACGCTTGTGGAATGCTTTCCCAGTTTATCAAGCAGCTTCTTCTGTTTTTCCGTGTCCTCCCGGACGTATAACGTTAGGTTTTGCTTTCTCGGTGAGAATCCGATCGTCAGCCAATCAAGCTCGTGGCCGTCCGAATATTTGATCATAGTCTTGCCGAACCCGATTATCGCCGGGCCCCACATTTTCGGCTTTTCGCCCGTGAGCCGCGTAAACATCTCGAGTACGCGGAAGCCATCCTCGCGACGTTCTTTGTTTTCTATGGAGTTTAGAAAATCTTCGACACTGGCATCGGTCTCGCGCGTTTTTGGTTCATATTTAGCCATATTGGTATCGGACGGAACTCTTAATTACGTACGGTCTACGGATAGTGGCGAGATTATAATGCGCCTAACCCTGCCGTTACAATCGGGTGCAACTCAAACGATTGAAGTTCCCGGGAAGAGTCTGTTTGCGCAGACTCTCGAATGCGCTATATTTCGCTCGTTACTTTCGTCAATATTAGAACTGACAAAAAAATTTTCGTGAAGTGGAGAAGGAGACTGTATGAAAAGCCTCTGTGTGATTGTTTTGACAGCGGTGTCTGCCGCATTCTTCGGCTGCGAAGCGCCAGCCGGGAATACAGACACGGCGAACGCCAACACGGCCCGGCCGCCGACAGTTGAATCCCTCAAGGCGCTCGAGACCACGGCGTTCGACGCGTACAAGAATAAGGACGGCAATTACTTTGAAGCCTTTCTGACCGACAAGTTCTTCGCGTCTGCTAGCGGACAGCGCCTCGACAAAAGGGCAATGATCAAAATGATCGCCGAGCACAAATGCGACATCAAGAGCTTTTCATTCGGGGATGAAAAACTGACAAATGTCGGAGCCGCCACCGCGATCATTACGATGAAGGTTACGCCGGATGGCACTTGCGAGGGCAAGCAGATAGCCCCGTTCATTTCGGCCTCGCTATATGTCCGGAACAACACCGAGTGGAAGGGAGCTTGGCACGGAGAGGTTTCGATCGTCGATCCCAAAGCACCGCCGCCGGCAAAGACGAACGACAAAGATGACAAGCCGAAAGAGCCTATCCGCAGCATGCCGGATAGCGAGACCCGCGAACTGGCAGCTATCGAAAGATCCGTCTGGGAAGGATGGATGAACCGCGACGGCAAAAATCTCGACAGCCTCACCGCCCGCGAGCTTGCTTTCGTAAATATCTTCGGCGGCTATTTCACCAACCGGACGGACACGCTAAAGAACTGGACCGAGAACCCGTGCGAGATCAAAAGCGTCGACGTCGCCGATGCAGGAAGTGTCTCGGTCACCACCGACACATCGATCCTCGTCCACAAGGGCACCGCCAACGGCACCTGCTTCGGCCAAGAGGTCGGCCCGGTCCTGGGCACGTCAATCTATGTAAAGGATGCCTCCGCATGGAAGCTGGCATTCACCATGAACATGCCGGCATCTTGATTTTGGATTTTAGATTTTGGATTTTGGATTGTCAGGAAGAGAGTATTGGCAAGGCAGGCTGAGAAAAAGTGCGGGGAGACGATATGAAAAAGATGAAGACCGATAAGTTGAGTGAGCTCGGAAGCGGCGCGGAGAAATACAAAGCAGGTGCGATCGCGGTTGGTGCCGGAGCACTCGGGGCCATCGCACTAGGATCCGCGGCGTTCGGCGCTGTGGCTATTGGTGCATTGGCGCTCGGAAGATTGATGATTAGAAAGGCCTATATTAAGGAACTCCGAGTCGGTACTTTAATAGTCGATGAGCTTCAGGTGAGAAATTCGAACGAAGGTTCATCGAGGTAATTGACTGTGGCCGCGTCGACCGATCTCGCTTACATTCTCAAAGGGTACGCCTCAAGTTAGAGGCGTAGCCTCTGAAGATTTTAGGTCTTACGGAAAGGCAGAGCCTTTCCGCTCATCGGGCGGCACAGCCGCGAAATCCCATATCCCATATCCCATATCCCAAATCCCAAATCCCAAATCAAGGCTATACTTCACGCAATGCTAAAGACAAAATCACTAATACTCGTCGCCCTAGTAGTGGTGTCCGCCGTCTCCGCTCAACAAACCGATTGGCCGACCGCGTCACCGCGATCAGTTGGCCTCGATCAAAAAGCGCTTGCCGCGTTCGACGCCGAGCTCGCATCCGGGAAGTTCGGGAACGTCGACAGCTTCACGATCGTCCGTCACGGGAAACTTGTTTTCGAAAAAAGATACACGCGCGATTACGCAACGATCTACGGTGCTGAAGCGAAGAAGCAGAGCCCTCTTAACCCGCACGACCTGACGGGGCCGTACAATTATTACAATCCATGGTGGCATCCGTGGCACCAGCGGGGCGATCTGCATACTCTGCAGTCAGTCTCGAAGACGATCACATCAATCATCGTCGGTGTCGCGCGGAATCGGAAGGAGTTTCCTGATCTCGACACGCCGGTCATGAACTTCTTCGACACATCGAAGGTCGCGAACGTCGACGATCGGAAACGCCGCATGACGATCCGCCACCTGCTGACGATGTCGGCGGGTATCGACTGGAACGAGGCGCTCCCGTATTCCGATCCGAACAACACCGGCATCCAGATGGAGGCTTCGAGCGATTGGGTCGAGTATACGATCAACCGTCCGATGGCCCACGATCCGGGCA
>JANMUW010000508.1:0-3935 GCA_031392105.1 Acidobacteriota bacterium
GTTTTGCCGAGCCCCGGAAATTTTTTCGCGTACTCCTTGACCGCAGTTTCCCAATCTCGCTCGAGCTGTGCCCCGCGTTTCACGGCGGTACGAAAATGCGTCAGGACATCTTTCGGGATGAAGAAACTCTTGTTCTCAGGCCAGTCGAGATTGCGTTTTGTTTCTTTCACCCCATCTTCGCCGGGAGCGTCGGAATGAGCCTTCGATGTTCCCTGCTTCGGCATTCCGAAACCGATGATCGTTTTTATGCGGATCAGTTTCGGCTTATCGGTCACCGACTGCGCCGTACGGATCGCATTCTCGATCGCCGCGATGTCGTTCCCGTCTTCTACGACCGACACTTCCCATCCACATGACTCGAAGCGTTTCGTGACGTCTTCGGAAAATGCGAGCGAAGTCGGGCCGTCGATCGTGATCTGGTTGTCGTCGTAGAGATAGATTAGATTCGCGAGCTTGAGATGACCGGCGAGAGACGCGGATTCGTAACTGACGCCTTCCATCAGATCGCCGTCCGAGCAGATGCAGTATATGAAATGATCGATCACGGGATATTCGGGACGATTGAACTGCGCCGCGAGATGAGCCTGAGCCATCCCCATCCCGACGCCATTCGCAAACCCTTGTCCCAATGGCCCGGTCGTGATCTCAACACCGGGCGTCAAAATATTTTCCGGGTGGCCAGGCGTTTTTGAGTGGAGTTGACGAAAATTCTTTAGGTCATCGAGCGAGAGGTTATATCCGGTAAGGTGCAAGAGCGAATAGATCAACATCGAACCATGTCCGGCTGACAACAGAAACCGATCGCGATTGAACCATTTTGGATTCTTTGGATTGTGACGCAGGAACTTTGTCCACAGGACGTACGCCGCCGGTGCCATTCCAAGAGGCAGACCCGGATGCCCCGAGTTAGCCTTTTGCACAGCGTCGAGTGAAAGTGTGCGGATCGTGTTAATGCTGAGTGTGTCGATGTCGGTTGTTTTCACGAGTTTGGTTGCGGTTGTCATTTTTCTCGATCGATCAGTAATTTGTAGGCCTCTTGGTGCCGCTTTCGGGCGGCCGCGTACACAGCCTTTCGAGATCTGTCGGCTGAGAACTGCTTTCCGGAGGGCGTCGGAATCTCTTCGATTTTATTTATTCTGCCAGTAGTTTCGAGTGCGAGCAAAACCGCTCCGCGCATTGATGCTTCGTGGCTGTCCGGACGAGTTAGATTTCTGCCGAAAACATCGGCGATCATCTGCGTCCAAACAGGCGATCCTTGCAACGCGCCACCCGAGGCGATGATCTCTTTCACCGCGCAAACGCTGCTGATCTGATCGAAGATCTCGGCGAAACGATATGCGACGGATTCGAGTGCGGCCTGGACGATGTCGATCGCATCCGTGGATGAATGTGTACCGAGGATCGCGCCGGAAGCTCCCTCGTTGTAGCCAGTGCTTCGCTCCCCGGCGAAAAATGGAAGGACGGTAAGGCGGTGCGCTGCGGGATTGCGCTTTTTGAGCTCTGCTTCAATCCGGCGATCGTCGGGTATTTTCAACTTTTCTTTTAACCAATGATAAAGGCCGCCGCCGTCGCTTAGAGCGCCTCCGATGATTACCCGCTTGCGATCGATTCGATAGCACCATAGTCCGGATGGAATTCTCTCGGGCGGCTGTCCGCTATATGTGACCCGCATCGCCCCCGACGTTCCAACCATAAGCGCGGCTTTCGTTTTTGTGACGCACCCCACGCCTATATTGTTCGCTGCTCCGTCGGCGACTGCCGGAAACCATTCGGCGTTTTCGAGTCGCGGCCAGCGTTTCAAATATTTCGGGAAAAGCCTGAATGTTTTGTCGTCGGTAGGCGTTACTGTCGGAAGGTTTGATGCCTTTATTCGCAGAACCTTCATCAACTCCGGATCCCACTCGAGCTTTCGAATGTCTAAGAGTCCGGTTCCGGACGCCATCGATACGCTGGTGTCGCTTGTTCCGAATAGTTTCAGTGCGATGAAATCACTCATCGAAAGCCAACGATCGGTTTGTTCGTACACATCCGGAAACTTCTTCTTCAGCCACAAAAGCTTTGCGGGCCAGAAGCTCGAATGAAATCGCGCACCCGTCCGGTTATGGGTTTTGGATTCGTCGAGTTTTCGCCGAAGCACGTCCGTCAGTTCACGGCTACGTGTGTCCCCCCAGCCGAATACTTTTGTTGTCGCCCGTTCTTTTCCGTCGACGCCGATCAGGCTGTGCCAAAAAGCACACGTCGCGACGTGTGTGATTTCGCCTTCAACATCTGCCGATGCTGAGATCACGTCATCGATGGTCCGAACAACTTGCCGAAAAGCAACTTCCGCATCGATCTCCGCCCCGCCGTCTTCGGTTGTCGTCAGACGCCGCTCGTTCTTTACGAGCGTCTTCGTCATCATGTCCCCGCGAACATCATACAGCGCGGCGCGGACGCTGGACGTGCCGATATCCAAACCGAGAATGAGTTTACGCTTCAAGGTATTTAGAGGATGGGAAACAACGCCGAGAGTGCAGTCTTTTTCCAGTGTATTCTGTGCATTCCGTGGTTCACCGTTGTTAGAGGTCGAAACCACGGACGGCACGGAAAGAAATCAGAATGCACAGAGACGAACGATGTTTAGGAAACGTTTTCGCAAAACACAGCTATTTAACACCGGCGATCTTCTTGAACCACCAACGCAGGCCAACGAACAAGAATCGGTAATCTTTGAAAAACTCCGGCGGCTTGCCTTCGAAATAGTGCCCGACGAATTGGAGGATCCAGCCGATGACGAAAAGCGTAAGGGCGAGGATCCACAGCCGGCCGACAAAAAAGGAAACGGGAACCAGCAGTATCGCTACCGCGATCATCGGAATTCCGATGCTGTGAGTGAGGCGGTTCATCGGATGTTGATGCCCGTCAGCGTATTCTTCGATCCACTCGTCCCAAGATCTTCCGCCCATCATATCGGTTTCTCCTTTTCGATTTTGCGACGATTCTACACGAAGTCCGGTTTGTAATCTAGAATCTCGCATCTACTATCTCTAATCTATTTGGAGAAATTGCTTCTGAATAGATTCGAGATAGTAGATGCGAGGTTCTAGAGTCGATCAGTTAGGCGTTCATAAATTCTCACAGCGACCCCGTCGCCCAGATCCATCTCGTCGCTCGCTTCGAACATATCGAGAAAATCGCGAGGCATGAATGTGTCCGCATCTTCGACGATGATCGGAATCTCGGTTACGTACCATTTCTCGATATCTTTGGTGAAACTGGCGTACGTTTGCGAACCGCCGATGATGAAGACATCGCTGTCCACGTGCTTCGCGAGCTCAAGCACTTCGTCTTTGTCGCGAACCAATCTCACGTTCGTTCGGTCGTCGATCTCTCCGCGACGAGTTAGCACGACATTCAACCGGTTCGGCAGAGGCTTCTCGATCGACTTCCATGTGTTCCAGCCCATCACGATCACGTTGCCCGTCGTTGTTCGTTTGAAGAACTTCAGGTCGGACGCGTAGTGCCACGGGAGCTTACCGTCTTTACCGATGGCGAAATTTTTTGAGATGGCGACTATGCCGATGATCATAGAAGAGATTTTCACGCAAAGCTCGCGAAGTGCAAAGGCAAGGCTTCGCGAACGATTTATTTGATTAGTGTATTTGTATGTTAATTAACGGCCGAAACACCTCCGGATTCCGGGCCTTCTTCTCCGTATTTTCGGTGTGTTCCGTGGTCAAATGGTTCGCGACCTTTTCTAACCACAGAACACACGGAACGCACGGAAAGAAAAGAACACGGAAGCCTCCAGTTACGACTGCGTGCGCTTCGCGGTTCCATTCTTAGAAATCACAACCACGAAACGCACGAATCTCACGAAATCTAGCCTGTCATCCGCGAACCCTTGTAAACAGCGATGTCGGACCCGGTCGCGAATAGGACGGAAAAAGGTTTTG
>JANMUW010000016.1:0-3217 GCA_031392105.1 Acidobacteriota bacterium
GCTGAGGTCTACTATCTCTATCTTCCCGACGAGGTAACTTCAGCAGTCGCATCTTTCAACTTTGCGACCGGTGCGAGCCGTCAGGCAGTGACCGCATCTCCTGTTCCAACGGCAACACCGACTGCAACACCGACGCCGACGCCGACACCGACACCAACACCGACACCGACGCCAACACCCACTCCAACGCCGACACCAACGCCGACACCGACACCTGGCGGTTCGCCGACGCCTACTCCGACGCCGGTACCGACTCCGACTCCGGTTACTCCGCCGGCAGTTCAAGGTCTTTCTCCGGGCAGTCTGGCGATATTGAATTACGATTCGAACCTGAATCAACCGATCGTCGCAAGGACCGCTGTCGGTTCTCTCCAACGCAGTTTCACGCTTCCGATCTCCTTAAGTGGAGTGACAATGAGCATCAACGGAGTTGCGTGTGGTTTGAAATCGGTCGGCCGACGGACGATCGTATTTGTCGTTCCGCCTTTTCTGTCGAGCACCGCCGCCGGAACTGCCTATCCGGTCGTAATAAATAACAACGGTACGGTTTTCCGCGGCAGTATCACGATAGTTCCGACACGCCCTGACATCTTCACCGATCTGGTGGTGCCGGGCCCATTTGGTAGAGCCCAAGCCTTCAACGTCACGAACCGCGTTCATACGACCGAGCCGTTTACCGTTACCACCATAAGAGTGCGTGGCGGGGTTCGCGTTCCGACGGTTCTGAGGCTGCGGGTGACCGGGATTGCAAATATACCTGTCGGTGCCGGGATCATTGAGGTCCGCATCGGTAACGAAACCATAAGCGGGACTGCGATATTAACCGGAAGTATCCTTGTTGAGCCCGGAGTTTACACGTTTGATTTCCGGTTGCCGGCGACCTTGAATATGGCGGGTGATCAGCCGGTCGTCGTTACCGTAAGACTGCCGGACGGCACTGAGTTCAAATCGCGGCTCGACGACACTGCGCCGCGACTTCGGATACTGTGATCTGTCGAACATTTCGCACCGAAAGGCGGACACTCGTTTGTCCGCCTTTTCGCATTAAATCGACCGGAAAAGGGGAAATCGAAATTATTATTAGATTGGGTATTTTGTTATACTTGGCGGGAGCCTCCAGAATCAGTATGTTGACAGAATTTGAGCAGCAATTTCCGTCCCGCCTGTAGAGTTCGCGTATTCTTTAGTTCCTTATTTCAAAAGTTTATTACTCAGGAGTTTATAACAAAGATATGGCAGGAAAAGATGTAGCAACGATGAAGGTTTCGCCAAAGGTTTGGCGTAATGGCGAGATCATCAATTGGGACGATGCACGGGTGCATATCATGTCGCACGTCATCCATTACGGATCAAGCGTTTTCGAAGGCATCAGGTGCTACAACACGACGAAAGGTTCCGGCGTATTCCGCCTGCCCGAACACATCCAACGCCTCATGAATTCGGCGAAGATCTACCGGATGGATCCTGCATTCAACCGCGATCAGATCATCGAAGCTACGCTCGAGCTTATCCGCCAGAGCGAACTCGACGAGTGCTATATCCGTCCTGTCATCATTCGCGGCCTTGACGAAGACAAACCGTCATTCGGCGTCAATCCGTTCGGCAGCCCGATCGACACATACATCGCAACATGGCAGTGGGGTAAGTATCTCGGCGAGGAAGCCCTCGAGACGGGCATAGACGTATGCGTATCGAGCTGGACCCGGATCACATCGAACTCGATGCCGGCAATGGCAAAGGCCGGAGCGAATTACATGAATTCGCAGCTCATAAAAATGGAAGCGATCCTCGGCGGATTTTCCGAAGGCATCGCACTCGACGACCGCGGTTACGTTTCCGAAGGTTCGGGCGAGAATATTTTTCTCGTCAACAACGGCAAGCTGATCACGCCGCCGCTCGGCGCGTCGATCCTGCCGGGCATCACACGCGATTCGGTTCTGCAGATCGCTCGAGAGATGGGCGTTGAAGTTCTCGAAACGACGATCCAGCGCTCGGCGCTATATCTCGCGGACGAAGTATTCTTCACCGGCACCGCCGCCGAGATCACACCGATCCGTTCCGTCGATCGAATAACGGTTGGCAGCGGCAAATGCGGCGAGATGACGAAGAAACTTCAGGAAGAGTTTTTCAAGATCATCCGCGCCGAACGCCCCGCCCCATTCGGTGCCAACTGGCTGACCTTCGTAAACGAAGCCGGTGAAAAAAAAACAGCGGGAGCGTCAGTTAACGGCTGAGTAGGTTAATTGAATTGAAGAAGAGGCTTTCCGAAGCCTCTTTTTTGCGCCTGGTTACCGTGAAAATGTCTGTCGGCCGATCTTGGATTTTAGATTTTGGATTTTGGATTTGGAAGAGAGAACCACCCCGTCAGCCGAAGCGGCCGCCACCCCTCCTTTGTAAGAAGGGGAGTTTTTTTACTTGAGTTCCTAAGGGATTCACACCCGATTACACCGTAACCCAGCTACGCGCTTAGCAATATCTCTCCTGGCTTTCATCACCCGCTCCCTTGCGGCTCCCGACTAAACGCTCATAGCAGATCAAAACTCTCCTGCTACTAGCTTTACCCCTGGCGATGAAAACAGTACATATCATTACTAACCTTAAACGGGACATATAATGTGCTAACTACAAAACGCTAAAAAACATCTTGCAATCCAAAAGTAAAGAGAATATAGTGCGGTCGTTCAAGCATTACCGATTGTTTTAAGTGGTTTGGGGTCTCTCATGGCTCTCAACCTTGTCACTTAACATTTTCAGCTTGAGACATGGTCAATCCCAGACTTGTCTTCGATTCTCCAGTTTCCCAAGCTCCTAACTATCCAGGGAACCATTAAGGATTACATTCGATCCGGGGCCGCCAATCAACATCTTGGTTTGCGCCCGAGTTTGTTCGCGCCGTTGTGAGCTTAATCATAAGTGGCGTCGAATAAAGCGGGCGGAAGCCGTTTACTGAGAATCCCGCGTCGTCTTCGCGATAACGGCAGTCAATGAAATGCCGGAATTGCTGTAAGCCGGACAAGCGAGTGAAAACTATCTTTGGATCCAGGAAAAAGAAGGCACACCATGAAAAAGAATCGCGATACCAGAACCATTGTGAAGATCGGCTTAATCTCCCTCTTTCTTTTAGTAGTTATTCCTTTAATTGGCCTTCCCTCGTGCAACCGTAAACCACCACTGACGGGAGGTGCGGTGAGTGGAAGCGTCTATTTTCAGGAGCCAG
>JANMUW010000021.1:0-4036 GCA_031392105.1 Acidobacteriota bacterium
GCCGCGCAGATTTTGGCTAAAGCCGGCCGATAAGAATCGCAACCTCCGGCTGAAGCCGGAGGCAATTCATAAAACCGAAAACAAAAACATGGAACGCGGTAATCACAAATAACCGCTCTTGTCTCTACCTGATCTGGAACGCAGTATCAAAACCGCTCTTGCCTCTACCTGATACTGATATTCCCCACACTCGAATCACTCACCGTCGGCGAATTCAAACTCACTACCCGAAGCCTCGCCCGGCGTGTCACGCGGCCGCCGACACTTATGCGCTCGGTGCCGTCATTTGGCGTCGATGCGATTATCGTTTCCCAGTTCGTGCTTTCGTCGCGCGAAATGTCGATCCGCACGTTCCCCGTAATGTTGTCGGACGACCAGGTCACACCGCGCCAGATATTTCGCGGCAGCCGGTCGCCACCGTTGAAGTTCGACATCGTGATACTCGATCCGCTGTATCGATACGAGGTGATCACATCCGCCGTGTTGTTTATCGATCGGGCATTGTCCCGTGCGTTGTTGATCCCGGTCGGAGAGTTGTTGAAGATCACATTCGGATTCGAAAAGTACGGGACGCGTGTGCAGCCCGACGTACACGGATCGACGTACGACATCACGGTCCTGTAGCTCCCGTTCACGTAATGACCAAAGCCGTAAGGGAATGTCGGATTCGATCCGTTCTCCGGATTATGCTGGCTGCCCATGTTGTGACCGAGCTCGTGTGCAAAACTCAGATTGCCGACCGCACAGCTTCGAACAGTTACTGTGAAGGCATTGTTCTGATTGCCGCTCGCCGCACCCATCAGATATCCGATCCCGCATACGCCGGTCACTTCGCTGATCTCCGAAACAAGATCGGCGTTGTGCGTGTTGCGTAGAGCAGTGATCGTCGCGTTGCTGCGCAGGTTGCTGAGATCTGCACTCGCCGTTGTTTCGGTGTAAACGAACTCCTGAGAATGGACCATGCGGACGCGTTGGCGGATCTTGCTGTTGATGTACGCCGTGTTCGCGGAGTCGATCGCCGCTTGTGCGAGAGCCTGGGCCTGTGCGTCGCCGCCGAGAAAGTTTTTAGTCGCGGTCGTATACACGATGAGAACATCTATCCGGTCACCCGAATCCGCGCCCCCCAAATTGTTGACTCGCGATGTCGATCCAACCTCGGTGCCTTTCACATCACCTGCGCATTCCGGGAAGCTCGATTGATCGAGCTCGACGAGAATGTGCCGTTCGCCGCGCGGTACGATCTCGTAGACCGAGACGGGGCCGTAGATCAGCGCTGAATAGAAACCTTTTCGATATGTTATGACGACATCGCCCTCGACGCTCGCGTACTTGATCTTCCCGCGCCATGTGAGGTCGTCGGCCGCACGCCGCTCGGCGTCGGTGCGAACCGCTTCGAATTCCCTGCCGTCAAAAAGCGGGATAGAGAGCCGCCCCCGGTTCAGCAGATCCTGTCCGCTTGAGCCGAAAGTGATTTCAGCTTCGCGGACCGAGGCGATCGAAGACTTATCATTTTCGGCTGCGGCCTTCGCGACGGTCTTTAGCGCGTAAAGTTTTGGAGCAAGAGATTGGGCCGAAGAGTGTTTGGTCGGTGCGAAGACAAAGTATCCGGCCGCCAGGAGTGCTAGTGCAGAAGTAGAAATTATCCGTAACATACAAATCCTCGTTAAGAACGATCGAGTTTCGTCGTTCGTCGTTCGTTTTTTCTATGTTCTGGTCCGTGTACTCTATTTGTCGCGCGGTTTCCGGCTTTAGAACGAACCACGGACAACACGGAACGCACAGAAGAACACGGAACAAGAAAAGAAATATAAAAGAGACGCGGCGCCTATTTCTCCGCGATCACAAAAGTCGGGACCATTCCGCCACCGCTTGAAACATTCGCAAGCTCGGAGCTCGAAAGACGCGTGAATGCTGCTCCGACCACGCCGTTAAAAAGCAGCGGATCAAGATCGACGAGTTGCTCGACCATTCCCCACTTGCCCTGATCGTCAAACATCATCGGAAACATTTCCTTCGCCGTCTTGACCCGCTCCTGTACGAGATAGTCGCCATCCGCCAATGCCGTCTTGATCGCTTCGTCCCATTCAGCCTCGCTCGAGTTCCAACCGATATAGATGCCGTGGCCACCGTAATCGTCGTTGGGTTTTAAGACGAGCTTTGATGAGTTTGCTCGCGTCCATGAGACGAGATCGACTTCTTCAGACTCCCCTCCTTGTTTAGGAGGGGTGTCAGCCGCTTCGGCTGACGGGGTGGTAGTCCTGAAAAGTCTCCCGTCGCTACCGCTCCCGGTTCTGACATGAGTCCGCTCTTCGCGAAACCGGCGCGTCCACGGCACATGCGCGTTTATCGCACTGCGCTCCGCATCGTTGAAAAGATGTGCGTACCTTTCATTCGTTAGCACGGCAAAGATCGCCTTCTTGTGAACGAGCTTACCGCGAAAACTATTGACCATGCAGATCGCACCGGCCCGGTACGCATCCAGCAGCGCCGATTGCTCATCCATGATCGGCAAATATTCATTTACGAGTAGACGCTTGTAGACAATGTCGATCGAAACCGAGCCGAGATAGAGTTTCTCGCCGTCAAATTCCAATTCGTCAGGCGAGCAGATGACAGATGTGTATCCCTGAGATTCGAAGTACTCGCGGAACAACTCAAACTCTTTCAGGGTCGGAACATCTTTCAGATCGACGATCGCGATCGTCGGATTCTTTTCCGGCTTACCGCCGTGAAATTCGGTGAAGCAGTCGAGCAGGACTTTGAGCATCTTCGGACGGCCTTCGAATCCGCGGATCGCGTATCGCTCGGCGAACTTTTTCATGACCGGCATCGCCTGAAAAATGTCAGTCGCGGAATCAGCATACGCGATCCCGGCCGGGCTCTCGCCGTTGAGCTCGACAAAACTGTAGACGCCCTCGGTCAAAAAAGAATCGAGCCTTGCCGTAGGCGAAACCTGTTTGTAGCCCGGATCGATCTTCACCAACTCTTTCTCGATCTCGGTCACACCAAGCTCGTCGAGCAGGGCGTCGTCTACTACAGCCGCGTCCTTAACCTTCTGCAATGCGCTCCAGACTGTTTCGCACGCGGTAGTCGCCTGCGCCCAATCACTCTCCGTTACGAAATGCGGACGCAGATAGGGCGATAAGGGCCGGCCGCCGAAGATCAGCTTGTTATGTTCCAGTCCGTCGTGCAAAACATTGAACGACGATTCGGCCAACTCGCTGTCTTCCAGAAGCTGGTGGTAATAGGCTACGGCTTGTTTGAGCATATTTGTACGACAGGCTTTCCTGCCTGCCGAAGAAAACAGGCTGGAAAGCCTGTTCTACTTATTGAGACATTTCGACGATCTCGTCCCACTCTTCTTTCGTTACAGGTGAAACGGAAAGACGCGAAAGCTTGACCAATTTCATCTCTGAAAGTTTCGAATTCGCTTTGATCGCCGCGAGAGTTACCGGATTCTTTACGGGCTTTCCGGCTTCGAGCTCCACGGCGACCCACGATCCCTCGTCCGCCGTCGGATCGGGAAAAGCCGTCTTTGTCACCTTCGCCAAACCGACTACAGCCTTCTCACCGCCGGAGTGATAGTAAAAGACCTTGTCCCCGGCCTTCATCTCTTTCAGATTATTCCGCGCCGTAAAATTCCTAACGCCCGTCCAATCTGTCTTGCCTTCTTTCTGAAAATCCGAGAACGAGTAAGACTCGGGCTCCTGTTTCACCAACCAATATTTCATTCCAATGATGAGTTGTGAACGGTGAATGATGAGATTGCATCCGCCTTCACTTTTTCTCCTTTTCTATATTTAGTTTCGCAGTCTTCACCGATGCCGCCAACAAAACGTTGCAATTCATCGCAGTCGGATAACAATGATTCGGCCAGTTTTGGCTGAATAAATTAACTTTCCTTCAACAATCGGATCCAGTAGTTCGTTTCGCACGCCTCTTTTTGCGCGATCGACAATTTATGAACGAAGTCCATTTTAGATTGTGCATGGATCGACTCTTCGATGTTGGCCCCGATCGACGTACCCGACCTAAG
>JANMUW010000047.1:0-4752 GCA_031392105.1 Acidobacteriota bacterium
GAACGAGGGCCGGCGCACGGCCACGGGTCGAGTACGCATTAGTTGAGACGGACATCACCGATCTCACGCAGGCGGTGAGCAGGATCGAGGCGCTCCGTTCGTTGATCTTGATATTTTTACGCGAAGTCGATTCGCTGAAGAAGGTCGTAGGACCGCGCTCGAGAAAGAAGGGTGATCCGATCAAACTCGACTTGGAGATCGATGCGTTCGAGGCGTCACTGATCCGCGATGCGCTTGTGAAAACGAAGGGAAATCAGCGCGACGCTGCGAAATTGCTGAGCATCAAACCGACTACGCTGAACGCAAAAATAAAACGGCTCGGCATTCAGGTCGAGACGACCGTTACAGGCGTAGATTGAGAAAAAATTCCCTCGATAGGAGGGATTCCGGAAGTGCCGGGGCTTCCGCGGTGGCGGATTGAAATATATCTGAATACGCTTATCCGTCACACCGCCTCACAAAGCCCCGGCCCCTCAATATAAAGGATGGGAGTTGTCGATTTGATTCGGCTCCTCCTGATCATGACGCGGGCGTTTATAAACATCGCTCGCGTCTCCGTTTTTCTGCGGCCATCAATTCAACGAATCAACCGGCTGTGCATTCCGTATGCTTGTATGTTTGAAGTGTTCGAATATTTTGTGGGGTTGGTGGTGTTCAAGTGCATTACAGAATATCTGGACTTACACGAGACGACACGAACAGAACAGGAGCACGAAAGAGATGCTTCACAAACTTACTCTTGACTTCGTATGCTCATTGGTCCACTCGCGCCAACTTAAGGATCCACGAATAATACAGAAGGTAAGAAACGACCTTGCCCACTCAACGCCGAGACGCCGAAAAACTAATCCGTTATCAATCCGTCATTTCCGAAAATCTGGATATTTCTCTACGTTTCGATTTACGAATGCCGCTCGCGCATTTTCGTCGCGTCCAAAGAAATAGACACAATCCATCCACACGTATCTGCTCCTGACAGTCTTCCAATGCGCGAGCCCGCGCGCGTGCAATATTTTGGACGCCGTCCACTGGATCGTACGAGGCACTGGCCGGGAATGCGCGTTGCGTTATCGAGCCCGGGAAGTCGAACGACTTTCATCCGACTTTAGCTATAGGGAGTTTTATTATGAAAGCTAAGTTTATGTTCATGGCTGTACTCGCGTTTGCGATGGCGATTGTCTTTACGCCATCGGATTCGTTCGCACAGACAACGACTACGGGTACCGTCGAAGGGACG
This sequence comes from Acidobacteriota bacterium, assembly GCA_031392105.1. Taxonomy (GTDB): domain Bacteria; phylum Acidobacteriota; class Blastocatellia; order Pyrinomonadales; family Pyrinomonadaceae; genus OLB17. Next base: position 1,238 of record JANMUW010000047.1, read on the forward strand.
GTGACCGACACTAACGGAGCGGCTGTACCGAACGTGGCGATCACGTTGAGCGGCCCCAATCTCGTCAGACAACAGACGACGACATCGGACGCCGACGGATCATATAGATTCGCGTCGGTTCCACCGGGACGCTACACGGTCGAGACGGCGACCATCTCGGGTTTCAATACCTACAAACAGGAGAACGTCGAAGTAAATCTTTCGCGCGGAACTACGGTCAATATTCCGCTCGCACCGGCAGGAACAAGCGCGAGCGTCGATGTCATCGCGACGCCCGAGATCGACCAGGCGACGAACACCACAGGGTCGAATATCTCGACGGAGTTCTTCTCTAATATTCCAACCTCGCGTACTGTGCAGGGCCTGTACACGATCGCACCGACGGTTGCCCGTTCGGGTCTGCGTGATGCGTCGGGTCGCGAGAGAGATCCGTCGGTTGCGGGTTCATCCGGTCCGGAGAACAGCTACATCCTCGACGGTATCAACACGACCGATCCCGCGTTCGGCGGCGGCGGTGCCAATCTTCCGTTCGAGTTCGTTCAGGAAGTAGAGATCAAGACCGGTGCATTCGGTGCAGATCAGGGGCTTTCGACCGGCGGCGTATTTAACGTCATCACGAAATCCGGCACTAACGAGTTTCACGGCGACGTATTCGCGTACGGATTGCCGCAGAGCTTCGTTAGAGATACGAAGAACTTTCCGTTCACAGGCCTCGCCCCGAGCGGATACTCGGAGATCGACGCCGGCGGCGATATCGGCGGTCCGATCATCAAGAACCGTCTGACGTTCTTCGCGGCATTCAATCCGCAGTTCCGTACGAACAGCTATGTCACCCAAACCTTTCGACAGGAAGTCGAGGGCAAGATCAAGACTCCTTTCTACTCGGGCAAGCTTTCGTGGTTGATCAATAACAACAACACGCTCACGTTTACGACCTTCGGTGATTTCACGAAAGAAGAAGGCCATCTCTACGCGCAAAATCTGCAGGTGGTCAATGGTTTTGGCGTCGACCTCGGAGCATTTGAGGGAACCCACGAGACCGGCGGTCACAACTACGCCGCCCGGTTGAACTCGAATATCTCGCAGAACTGGATCGGCGAGTTCTCGTTCGGTATGCACTTTCAACAGAACAACGTGATACCGGCGACCTCGCTTGATATTCCACTGGTGACTGACGCGTTTGCGATCCTTCGCCCCGACAACACGGTCGCCCCGATCGTGCAGAGCGGTGTGCAGGGAATTACGAGGACCGGGTTTGTAGATTATGCATACGTTCCGGGTGGATCACTGCAGCGGAACTTTGTCCGCAGTGCAGGTTTCGGACTCTATCAGGAACAGTCGCGTGACCGTTGGGAAGCGGCAGCCCGTCTGCAGAATATTTTCAACGATCACACTCTGAAATATGGTTTCGAGTTCTATCGAAATAAGTACGACATCTTTCAGGCGTCAACCGGGCCGAACAACGTGTACGCTAACCCGCTCAACGTGGGAAACAACAACGGCACGGACCTCGACAATCGAACGGTGAGCGGCTTCCGCATTACCAACAACTTCGAGGTCTGCACGGTTCGCGGTACGGCGGTCGTTTGCCCTCTTAACGCGAACATAGCGGCAGGGCCGGGCATTCTGCGGTCGTTCGCGGCGCAGAATCTGTCCGCGCTTCAGTTAGCAGGTCAGCCGCTTCCCGGTGGAGCGACCTCGATCCAGGTCGGTCCTGTCACGGCGGCGGAACTGAACAACAATCCGGTACTCGTTCGACTGACGACACGTGTTCGCGATTTCAGGTTGAACGCACAGACCGAAACAGATGTCGAAGGCTTCTACGTTCAGGATGATTGGCGTGTGATGCGGAATCTGCAGTTCAATATCGGTGTTCGCTGGGACATGCAGCAGGCACGCGATGCGGCAGGCAATTCCTATCTGAAGCTCAACAACTGGTTCGACAACCTCCAGCCGAGACTCGGATTCTCATGGGATCCGTGGGGCAAAGGAACATCGAAGATCTTCGCTAACTATGCGCGGTTCGTCGAGACGCCGATCCCGCTCGATCTTAATGTTCGTGCCGGCGGAGGCGGAAGCCAGACCGACAAGAACTTCAACGTAAATCGGTACAGCGCTCCGTTGATCGCAACGGTCGCAACCAACTTCAACACACGCAACCTCGGTGCTGACCCGACGCCGATCGACGCCGGTCTCAAACCACAGAGCGTCAACGAGTGGACCATCGGGATCGAACATCAGATCATGAAGAACCTGACGTTCGGTGCTCGCGGTATTTATCGTGCCCAGGGCTCGGTCATCGAAGACGGTTCGTTCGACGATGGTGATACGTACTTCCTGTTCAACCCCGGCGAAGCTCTTCCTCCGGGACCTGGCGGTGAATTTGGAAACACCGAGTATCGTGCCTGCGTCGAGTTTAATCAGTGCTTCGGACGTGCTCGTCGTTTCTATCGCGGTCTTGAGTTCACATTGAGCAAGAGGTTTGCGGACAACTACGCATTCCAGACTTCGTATGTGTTCTCGAGCTTGATCGGAAACTACGAAGGCCTCTTCCGGAACGATAACGGTCAGGCAGATCCGAACATCACTTCGCTGTTCGATCTGACCAGCTTGCTTGGAAACACGTACGGACGTCTTCCGAACGATCGCCCCCACCAGTTCAAGTTCAACGGAACTTACCAGACACCGTGGAGGCTTGTCGTTTCGGGTAACTTCTACATCCAGTCGGGTACTCCGTTCAGCGCTTTGGTCCCGCATCCGGTGTATGGAAATAATGAGGGGTTCGCGGATCCGAGAGGAACCTCGATCATCCCGGACCTTACGTCGATCAATGGAAACGGCGGCATCTCCAGTGCGATCGGCAGGAGCCGCCTCCCGACGACCTGGAATCTTGATCTCGGCGCATACTACCCGATCAAGTTTTCGGAGAGCATGCAGCTGCGATTCACAGCGGACTGGTTCAATGTGACCAACACCCAACGTGCGGTCGTATTGGATCAGACGCAACTGATCACCCTGGGCGTGGCAGGCACGCCGAATGTTCCGAATCCGTTCTTTGGAAGCGGACAGATCTTCCAGTACCCATCGGCTTTCCGTCTGGGTGCGAAGTTCAGCTTCTAGTTCGATTCATGCTTCGGATATTTCCGGTTCGGGAAGGGATGACCAGCCCTTCCCTCTTTTATTTGGAAAAGGATGTTTTGACGCGGATCAGACGAAATACTCCCCTCCTGGATAGGAGGGGTGGCAGCCGCTTCGGCTGACGGGGTGGTGGAAAGACAAGAATCTGATTCTTCTGATCCACCACCCGCCTCGCAAAGGTTCGGCACCCTCTATCCAGGACGGGAGTCTTTCGTCTGATCCGGTTTTTATCCGCTCGATCCGTCCAATCCGTGTTCAAAAAAAACTGAACCCAACGTCTTGCTTCCTTTTTCCCGCTGTCGTGTATTTGTATGTTAGAGCTGTCCGCGTTGTTCGTGTGATTTCGTGTGGATTCGTGGTTCCAGTCTGCTTGCGCG
>JANMUW010000218.1:0-5698 GCA_031392105.1 Acidobacteriota bacterium
CGAGCATTCCGCCCAAACCGCCGGCAAGGCCGCCCATCATTTTCTTGCCAAGTCCCCCGAACAGGCCGCCACGATTCATCTGCGCCATCATCTTGCGCATCTGCTCATACTGCCGCAAAAGTTGATTGACCTCGGCGATCGTCGAACCCGAGCCCCGAGCGACGCGAGTCTTTCGGCTGGCATCAAGGACCCGATGATCGTTCCGTTCGAGCTTTGTCATCGAATCGATGATCGCTTCGGTCTTCTTCATCTGCACGTCGACCTCTGCCGACTGCTCATCGGTTATCTGCATGCCGCCCGTCATCTGCTCCGGCAGCATCTTCATTAGCTTCGACATTGAGCCGAGCTTTTTGAACTGGCCAAGCTGATTGCGAAAATCTTCGAGCGTAAACTGATTACGCGTCATTTTCGCGAGCTGTGCCTGAGCCTCTTCCTCGCTGATCTTGCCCTGAACTTCCTCGATCAGCGTGAGGACGTCACCCATGCCGAGGATCCGCTGCGCAATGCGATCCGGATAAAACGGTTCGATCGCGTCGTATTTTTCGCCGACACCGACAAACTTAACCGGCTGCCCGATGACCTGGCGGATCGATAAGGCGGCACCGCCGCGAGCATCGCCGTCCATCTTCGTCAGGACGACACCGGTTATTCCGACGCGTTCATGGAAAACTTCCGCAGAACGGACCGCGTCCTGACCCGTCATCGCATCAGCGACAAACAGCACCTCGATCGGTTTTGTCTCTGCCTTGATCCGTTCAAGCTCGACCATCAGGTCGTCGTCTATGTGCAGACGGCCGGCCGTGTCGATCATCAACGTGTCATATCCGACTTCCTGCGCGTGCTTCATCGCACCTCGCACAAGAGTCAACGGATCGTTCGATTCTTTGTCCTGGTAGACCGCCTGGCCAACCGCATTCGCAACGACCTTGAGCTGTTCACGTGCCGCCGGGCGATAAACGTCAACCGAAACCAACAACGGTTTCCGGTCCTGGTTCTCGGCCAGCCATTTCGAGATCTTGCCCGTCGAAGTAGTTTTACCCGAGCCCTGGAGCCCGACAACCATCACGACGTTCGGTATCTGCTTGGTAAAGACCAATCTCGACGAGGTTCCGCCCATCAAGTTTACAAGTTCGTCATAGACGATCTTGACCACCTGTTCGTGAGGATTAAGCCCCTGCCAAACCTCTTGCCCTTCAGCCTTTGCACGAACGGATTCAACAAAATCTTTCGCGACTTTGTAGTTAACGTCGGCCTCAAGCAACGCCATCCGAATCTCGCGCAACGCCGCGTCAACGTGTTCGGGCGTCAGTTTGCCCTGCCCACGAAGATTCTTGAGCGTCTTTTTCAGCTTATCCGACAGCGATTCGAACATATAGACACACTTCGGCTACTAGAGTCGAAACTATAAATAATAGGTCCTGAACGCATTTGTGTCAAAGATTCAGGGCATTTTCGCTGGATCGGGCGTGGTATGCCTCTTGCTCGTTATCGATAGGTTCTATCTAAGTGTGTAGGCTATCGCTACACAAATCTTTATTTGAGAAGACTGGAGGCTAAATTATGAAAGTACGTTTTATTGCACTAATGGCTGTAGCGGCGCTGGCGGGCTTGTTTACCGCATGCGGCGGTACGTCAACAAACATGAATAACTCGCGGGCAACAAACTTGGGCGTAAATAACGCCAATACAGGTGCGATCGTCGTGAACAGCAACGCGAATACGAACACGAACCGATGGAATTCAAACATCACTCGTGAAGAATACGAGAAGAACAAGGCTGATTACGACAAGGAAAAAGGAAGCAGCACGATCGGCCAGGGCGCAAATGATATGTGGCTTTGGGTGAAAACCCGTTCGTCGCTTCTCGGCACCAGCGATCTTCGCGAATCGACCATCAACGTCGACGTCGTCAATGACGTCGTTACTTTGAAGGGGACTGTTGCCACGGCCGCTCAGAAGACCAAGGCCGAAGAAGTCGCAAAGGGTATCGAGGGCGTAAAGAGCGTCAAGAACGAGCTCAAGGTTGCGCCGAGTGATTCGATGACAAACATGTCGTCGAACACCAACGGAAAGAAATAGATTCAATACGACTGAATCGAAAAATAGGCGGGCTCCCATCCCGCCTTTTTTATTGGATCAAGCTCAAAACCCGATCGATCGCTGCAAACACCTTTCCAGCTGGAAGCGTTTGTATACACCGCGGCTCGCCAAACTCTTTACACTCCCGCCCCGGACATGGCTGACATTGAAACTCTTCGAAAACAACCTCATTCGGTGCATCCGTCCACGGTCGCCAGTGATCTCGACTTGACGATCCAAAGACGACCACACTCGGCGTCTGAACCGCGGCAGCAATGTGGGCGACACCGGAATCATTTCCTACAAACAATCTCGCCCTCGACGCAAGGGCGGTCAGCTCAGGCAGCGTGAGACCGGTAAGTGTTTGAAGCGGAACGGAAGACAACGACTTCAAGTTGGATAATGATTCTTCCTCGTCATAGGTCCCCACCGCGATTGTCGCCATTCCCTTCTCGTTTAGGAATTCTGCCGTGCGTGCAAACTTCCCGAGATCCCACTCCTTCGTTTTCGAAGCGGCGATGGGGTGAATGATCGCGAATGGCCGGTCCGAATCAAATGATTTATCACCACTTTCCCCGAGCTTCAACTCGAGCGACTCGATCGCGGCCGTATTGATCGCGAGACGGCTCTTCGGACGGTCAGCGACGGGAACACCGACAAATCCGAGGAGCGCCAACTGCTGTTCGGCAGAGTGCGTCGCATCCCGCTTCCAAAAATCGGATGGCGACGAAAGCAGGTGGTTATAAAGAAACGCGTACTGGTAATTCAGGTATCCGACGCGGTGAGGTGCTCCGCTTACAGCAGTAAAAAAAGTCGCAGTGGTCCCGCCGTGAATATTGAAAACAACGTCGTATTTTCTTCGGCGAATTTCTCTGGCCGTGGTTAATCGTGATGCTAATCCGCCTCCAACAATAAGAATGTCGTCGACGGCGTTAAATCCGTCCAAGACGGGTGCGACCCAATCTTCGAGAAGTATGTCGACCTGTGCGTGCGGGAGAAAACGTTTTAGAGCGATGAGCGATGGAGTGGAGAGAACCGTGTCGCCGATCGAGCGGAGCCGAACGAGAAGCACACGGCGAACGCGATTCCAATCGATCTCCGCCGTCGCCATCTATTTCTCTGTAGTTGCCTCGTCAATCAACATCACCGGGATATCGTCTCGTATCGGATAGACGAGAGCGCACTCCGGATTGACGCATTTCAAACCGCTACCGTCAGCTTTCGGTTCAACCTCGGATTTGCATTTAGGGCAGCGAAGGATTTCAAGTAGTTCGGGACTTAATGCCATGTGACTAAATTTATCTCAAACGGGACCGCGCGTAAAATTCAAAATAAAAAGGACATGAACGCTCATGCCCTTCGAATATCGAATAAATCAGGTTTCAGGTCTAAGCCGCCTCAGTCTTAGTTCCGCACTCAGGACAGAACTTTGCCCCGGCCGCGAGCTCATACTGGCAATTCGCGCATTTCGTTTTTTCCTGCGACGTGCCGCACTCCGAACAGAACTTTGCCCCTTCGCGAAGCTGTGCCCCACACTTCCCGCATGGCACCTTGGCAACTTCCATCTTACCGCCGCAATCGGCGCAAAATTTGGCGACGGGATTATTTTGCTTTCCGCAATTTGGACATGCGACGGTCGCAGCGGATCCGCCTCCGCCTCCGCCTTGCGGATTTGCGCCAAACGCATTCGCCATCTGACCGCCGACCGCGAAACCCGCTCCTAATCCTGCTCCAAGGCCGGCACCACCGCCTTCGTTCTGAGCCGCATCACGCAGCGCATCCGCGGCCTGAAACTGCATGTATTTCTGTGCGTCACCGAGCGCCCCCATCGAAGCACGTTTGTCCATAGCCGCTTCCACCTCAGGTGGCAGGCTGATGTTCTCGACATAAAACTTCGTGACTTCAAGTCCGTATCCACTGAAATCCTCGTTGATCTTCGCACGGATGGCCTCGCCCATTTCCTTGTACTGGGCCGCTAGGTCAAGGGCCGGAATCTTCATCTCGCCGATCGCGTCGGAAAACTCGGTGACGATCGCCCGTTTCAATTGGCCGTCAATGTCTTCAGTTTGAAAATGCGCGTTGGTCCCCGCGATTTGCTTGATGAACTCACTCGGATCCGCAACTCGCAGACTGTAGGCTCCAAAAGCGCGTAAACGGACAATCCCGAAGTCGGAGTCGCGAAGCATGATCGGATTGGACGTACCCCATTTCATGTCCGTGAACTGTTTCGTGTTTACGAAATAAACTTCGGATTTGATCGGCGAATTAAACCCGTGCTTCCAAGCGCCCAGCTTGGACAAGATCGGGGTATTGCCACCCTCGACGGTGTAACGGCCGGGAGTGAAAACGTCGGCGACCTGGCCTTCGAAGACGAAAACCGCCGCCTGCGATTCTCTGACGATCAGCTGTGCGCCATTCTTGATCTCCTGCCCCGCAACGGGAAATCGATAAAGTAGTGTGTCCTTTGATTCATCGAGCCATTCGATGACCTCAATAAACTGGTTTAGGGCGGCTTCTTTGACCTTGTCGAGAATACTCATTTTCTGGATCTCCTTGTCCTCTTTCTAACGATTGAATATGCCATAAAGTTCGGCTTTTTGAAAGATTAACCTGCCGGCTCCGAGGGCCTGCTTCGGGGGTTGAGTCCGGAGGATCAAGGGATGCTGCCGTATCAGCTCAGGCCCGCCTCGCCACGACGTAGTAGAGGAGTGTCGCAGCCAATCCGCCGCTGACATCAATAAGAACGTCGAGCGGAGAGCCAGTACGCTCGGGATTAAAGCTTTGATTGAATTCGTCCGATGCCGCGACCGCAAAGATTAAGACGATCGCGGCCAAATAAAAGAACTTGCGAAGATTGGCCTGAGAAGCGGACGCAAAGGCGCGGCAAGCAAGAAAGCCAAGGACAGCGTATTCGGTAAAATGAGCGAATTTGCGAATAAGGCCGTGATAGAAAGCGATTGTTTCGAACGTAGCGTCCGGAAACAGAAACTCGAGCAGCGGCCGGATGATGAGCGATGTTCGAGTCGATGCCCCCTGACCGCTCGAGAGAAGAAAGATCACGCCGATCCAAATAAGAAGCGGCGCATACAGCATGAACTGCTTGCGCCGCTTATTCTTTTCGACCAACCTGTCGGGCACTTCGTTATTGCGCCGCCGCGGCTCCCGAGACGACTTCGATAATTTCCTTCGTGATCGCGGCCTGACGTATGCGGTTCATATTCAGGGTAAGCGAGTCAATCAGCTCGCCCGCGTTCTTCGACGCCGAATCCATCGCCGTCATCCGTGATCCCTGTTCGGACGCGACCGACTCGAGCATGGATTTGTAAAGTTGCGTCTCGACCTGCTTTGGCAACAACTTTCCAAAGATCTCTGCAGCCGGCTGTTCGTAAATGTACTCGGCTTGCCCGCCCGCGGTCTCACCCTCTTCGGTACGATCGATTCGCGGTATCGGCAGGATCTGTTCGATCACCGGATGCTGCGAAAGCACAGTTTTGAATTCAGTAAAAATCAGAAAGACCTTGTCGATGGATGTGTCCTCGGTAAACGTCTTGATGATGCTGCGGGCGATCTCCATCGCATCGGCATGGTTCGCCGTACCGCCGCCGGTGAGCCCGATATA
>JANMUW010000355.1:0-5289 GCA_031392105.1 Acidobacteriota bacterium
GGTAAGTAAGTTTTTAGAGTTTTCTGAGGTTTGCAGAGTTCGCTGAGGTTTGCAGAGTTCGCTGAGGTTTGCAGAGTTCACCGAGTCTCAGAGTTCTGCCTGTCACAATTTAATGGTTAGACATGCAATTCGATAAACTCTGGCAACTCTGAAAACTCTGGCAACTCTGAAAACTCGGCAACTCTGAAAACTCTGGCAACTCTGAAAACTCGGCAACTCTGAAAACTCTGGCAACTCTGTAACTCTACAAACTTTGAAAACTCTGCAAACTTAAAACAAATGCCGACATGGAAACTTGAGGTCGAATACGAAGGCACGCGTTATCGCGGGTGGCAGATGCAGCATAATGCGAAGTCGATCCAGGGCGAGATGCAGGAAGCTGCCCGTCAGCTATTCAGCTCGAAACCGGAGATTTACGGTTCTGGGCGTACCGACGCAGGTGTTCACGCGGTTAGGCAGATCGTCCATCTAAAGGTTGCGGATCTTCAAACGAATATCACGCCCCGGCACATCCAACACGGCTTCAACGATCTCCTTCCGCACGACATCAACATTCTCAAAGTCTCGAATGCTCCGGACGATTTCCACGCGCGGCACGATGCCGTCGCGCGATACTACCTTTATCAGATCTCAACTCGTCGCACCGCCATGGCAAAGAATCTCGTATGGTGGATAAAAGATGGATTGGACGCGAAGGCGATGAACCTAGCGGCCGAGATGCTCGTCGGTAGGTACGACTTCGGCTCGTTTTGCGAGACTGACGACAGCGGCAAGAAAAAATCGACGATCGTAACAGTTGACCACGCCGAAGTATTCGTCGATGGCGATCTGATCTGTTTTCGAATCGGAGCGAGCCACTTTCTCTGGAAGATGGTGCGGCGGATCGTCGGCATGCTCGCGGAAGTAGGACGCGGAAATCTAACGTACGATGCGTTCGAGCGACTGTTGAAATTCAAATCTGATGTCCCGGCGAAATTCACGGCCCCGCCCTCAGGACTGTTCCTCGAGAAGGTATTGTACAAAGGTGACAAGGCCCCGGTAGAAAAACGATCTGTGACGCGGGTGGATTAACGGCATGCTTGCTTTCATGTTGCAGTTATGCCAAATTCACATAAACAAGTTCGAGACAATATTTAACACCGGGAGATTTTCTTGATGCAGATAATCACGGCCGAAACTGCGAACGGCAAAGTTAGTATCGAAGCGGAAGACGGACGAAAGCTTGTGCTTGCGATCGAAGATGCGGGCGTCGATATCCTTCACCGCTGCGGCGGGAACGCGCGATGCACAACGTGCCGGGTTGAGATCCTTGCGGGCGATCCCGGGCCCATCGACGAACCCGAAAAAGCCATACTTGCTACCAAGACCGATCTCGGCGATCACACCCGTCTTTCCTGCCAGGTCAGGGTAATGGACAACCTGCACGTACGCGTGATCAACCAGGCGAGTGTCAAAGGGATCGACGCAGGACCACGGCCCGAAGAAGGATAAACGGAATTCTAGCGAGAAGGTTTAGGAACAAGGAGAGCATACATGTTTGATAAATGGATTAACGCAGATTTGGAAATTGCCGAAGCGCACTGCGACGGCCCGTGCGGGGTTTATGATCCGTCGCAGGCACGCGTCGAGGCCGAGTCGGTTTTGCAGCTTACTAAAAAGATCCTTGATCTGAAGGCGCCGGACAGCGGAGATCAGAAAGCGAACGCCGCTTATCAGAACACGTTGACGCGCTTTATCGTGATCAAGGAAGAGCGTGCGGAGATGGCAAAGCATCACTTGCTCGTTTTGTGGACGGATTATTTCAAACCGACGCATCTCGAAAAATATCCGGAGCTGCACGATCTGTTTTGGAAGGCGGCAAAGCTTTGCTCGTCGTGCAAACAGGAAGTCTCGCTTGAACATGCTCAGGAACTGATGGACAGCATCAAGAAAGTTCACGAGATCTTCTGGGAAACGAAGGGTAAGGACGTCCCCTGGTTCACGGCCAGCTAGAGGTGCGAAAGAATAATTTGCTTGCGGATGCGTGCCCTTCGTCAGGTGAGCATCCGCATTATTTGTTTATGCTTGGTGAAGCGAATTTGAAAGACAGGATCTTGCACGCTTTGGGAAGGCGGCTGGCTTTCCTTGTTCAAGGCGATTCGATGCTCCCCGCGCTCAAGGACGGAGACGTCGTTATTATCTCGCCTAAGGCACGAATCGTCACCGGCGACATAGTCCTTGCGAAGCACCCGTATAAACAAGGCGTAAAGATGATCAAGCGCGTCACGGCCATTGACGAAAATGGCCGTTATTCGCTTGAGGGCGACAATCCGGATGAGAGCACAGACAGTCGCACATTCGGCACCCTTCCGCTAGAATATATCCATGGAAAGGCAGTTTGCCGCCTGAATAGATGATCGAAGAAAAAGTTTTAGTCGAGAATTTCCTGAACCGGAAGAACCGCGAGCGTTTGAAAAAGCCTGACTGGCTGAAGATCAAACTTGGCGATCCGCGCAATCAGAACGCAGTTCTTGATCTGATCAGCGGGCTGAACCTGCACACAGTCTGCCAGGAAGCGAAGTGCCCGAACATCTTCGAATGTTGGACCGATAAGACCGCGACGTTCATGCTGGGGGGCGACACATGCACGCGGCACTGTGGATTCTGTGCGGTGAACAAGGGCAAGCCGATGGATCTCGATCCACTCGAGCCGCGACATGTGGCCGAGGCAGTTCAGCATCTCGGTCTCAAACACGCGGTAATCACATCCGTGAACCGTGACGACCTCAAGGATGGAGGCTCGATGCACTGGGCCGAAACGATCTTTCGCGTCCGCGAGATGAATCCCGAGTGCAAGGTCGAGGTGCTGATCCCCGATTTCAACGGGGACGAGAACGCGCTGAATAACGTCTTGCGAGCGCGACCTGACGTTCTTAATCACAATACCGAAACGATCGCCCGGCTTTATCGTCGTGTTCGACCCGATGCGATCTACGAACAATCGATGGAACTGCTCACACGCTCGGCTCACTGGCGCGATAGCCAGCAGCCGACGATGTTGACGAAGAGCGGGATCATGGCGGGACTCGGCGAAAAGTTCGAAGAAGTCGTCGACCTGATGCGCGATCTTCGTAAAGCATCGTGCGACATCATGACGATCGGGCAGTATCTCCAGCCGTATGAAAAGCGATTACCCGTCGAACGTTATGTCACGCCCGAGGAATTCGCCGAGTGGAAAAAGATCGGCGAGGCGATGGGTTTCAAGCACGTCGAGTCATCGCCGCTGACGAGATCGTCTTATCACGCACGACAGCAGACGGAATCTGGTAAAACAGTTTAGTTACAATCGTTTCAATTTTTCGCCGTGAGGCAACTAAACCGAGCCTCGGCTTTTCATAGCAACTGTGATGACCTTTTCAACCAAAAGCGTCAAGCTGCTCGCCCTAACTATTACGGCTCTTACTGTCCTCGCTCTGTCGCTGATCTCACGTGAACGTCCGGCGTCTGCGAGTGTTGATAGTGCTCTCGAAGAGATCGCCGCATATCGCTCGTGGACGAAGGTCACTAAGGACCCAATCAAGGTGGCTACCCCGAGCGGGCGTTCAAATGCGGCCAGCGACGAGAAGGGCTTGTCGACGGGAGTGACGATCGATCCGGGAGCCTCCGATATTGGAGGCTGAAGCTTCATCCTGGACGGCGAACCGGTCGGTTCGAGTAAGAGTGACCCAGATCTCATTTCTTTGATCGGAAGCGCCGGAAAAGGAATCGGTAACGTCTTCAAGGCGGAATCTGCTCAAGTATCTTCCAACAAGCCTGAACCATTGCCTTCGCCCGAACCCTTGGCGACGCAGGGCGATCACGCCCTTTCGTTCGGTGTTATCTATGCGAATGCGATCGCCGCTTCGGAGATCGACCGGTCGACGCGGAAATTCCCGGTAGGGTCGATCTTAGTTCGCGAGCGGCTAGATTCTTCAGTGAGCGTCGTACCTACCGCGGTGATCGCGATGGTCAAGCGGAAGTCAGGCTTTAGCAGAGACAGCGGAGATTGGGAATTTATCGCACTTAACGGGAGCGATATGAAACTCATGTCGCGCCAGACCGTTGGCCAGTGTGCCGCTTGTCATACCAAAGCAAGTAACACAGATTGGGTTTTCGTCGATCAGTTCGACAAATAAACAAAGCCTCATTCTTCTGTCGGAAGCCTTTCGTGAGTGGAGCGTTCGCTCGATTTCTGTTAAGAATATGTCTATGAACGATACCGACAAACAAAACGCGATTTCGATCCTTAACCGGATCATGGAACTGGAGCTTGCGGGTGTGGTGCGCTACACACACTATGCCCTGATGGTCTTTGGCTACAACCGCATTCCGATCGTCTCGTGGCTAAAGGGCAATGGGGACGAAAGTCTTGCTCACGCCAGCAAGGCCGGAGAATTCGTCACAATGCTCGGTGGTCACCCGAGTTTGAAGATCGGTCCGCTGCTCGAAACGCATCAGCACGACATCGGCGACATCCTTCGCGAAAGCCTCGAACAGGAAAGGTCGACGCTTGCGGCGTACTACGAGCTTTTGAAACTTACAGAAGGCAAATCCGTCGCACTCGAAGAATATTCACGCGAGATGATCCTGCTCGAGGAAATGCATCTCGATGAAGTCAACAAGATGCTTCGCAAGCCGGGCGAGATCGAGCCGTTCGCAGAGTAGTCGCCGGATTTTTTTGATAGGTCGGTAATGCAACTGGATGGTTCTCTCGATGCCGTTATCTCGAACCTTGAGTTCGCCGACGAAGAGAGAACCACCCCTCCTTCGGAAGGAGGGGAGTATTCTTGGTGTCTTAAAACTCTCGTCGTTCGGGCCTTTCGATCCGCGTCATCCGCGCAGATCCGTGGCAAAAACTTTTAGGCACAAAAAACACGCCTCCTTACAAAGGAGGGGTGGCAGCCGCTTCGGCTGACGGGGTGGTTCTCTCTTGTCGAGAATAAAGTTGATCACAAGTAAAACTCCCCTCATTCGGAAGGAGGGGAGTCTCAACGCGCTGAAAGTTCCTCTAGGCGGATTTGTTGTGACTGTTGTGATTCGTGGTTTCAGGTTGGAGAGTGCGGGTACACTTGATATCGAAAACCTTATTCAGATAACGCCTTTTGAGTTATTATCTGTGGCGATATGAACAAACTCGGACTCGTCGCGGCAGGACTCCTGCTCCACGTCATTCTCTGCCAGGTGCCAGTATGGGCTCAGCTGCCAACATATCAATACGTTCAGCCAAAGAATTTAAATGATGGCATTCGAACGGGAACACTCAAGGCTGCC
>JANMUW010000390.1:0-10046 GCA_031392105.1 Acidobacteriota bacterium
TCCTGAAAGAAATCAAGAAGAATCTAAATGCCGATAGCCGTGGCAGTCGCCTCCCGAATAAACCGGCCGGGCTGGCTTCACATCTTCCCTACTTTGACTGGCGCTTGGGCGGCATCGTGCTCGGATCCTGCAATCCCGCCCGTGCGCGCCGCACGGCATTCGATACGGCTTCGAGACCTTCGTCCTGTCCGATCACCCGGCGGCGAAGATTGTCTTCCATCGAGACGAGCTTCTGCATTTCACCCTGAAGCATCTTCGAGACAGGAACGCCCGTCCATTTCGCGACGACTTCGGCAACGTCTTCCTCATCGACTTCCTCTTTTAGATAGACGCCGTCCTTCTGCAGCTCTTCGAGACGGGCGCGTTCGGATTCGAGGAGTTTCTCGAGCTCAGGTATGCGGCCGTATTGCAGCTCCGCAGCTTTCGTAAGATCGCCGGCCTGACGGGCTTGTTCGAGATGCAACTTTGCTTCTTCGAGCTGCTCCTTGGCAGTCCGCATCTTCTCGATCTCATCCTTCTCCGACTGCCATTTAGCTTTCATCGCGGACGATTTCTCATTCAGATCGGCGATGCGCTTTTCGATGTCCTCCAAGCGCTCCTTCGACTTCTCATCCGTCTCGCGCGAAAGAGCCTGACGCTCGATCTCGAGTTGCAGGATCTCGCGTTCAAGAACATCGATCTCCTGTGGAAGGCTGTCGATCTCGATGCGAATTCGCGAAGCGGCTTCATCGATCAAGTCGATCGCTTTGTCGGGGAGGAAACGATCGGTGATATATCGATTCGAGAGCGTAGCTGCCGCGACGATCGCCGCATCCTTGATCCGCACACCGTGATGAACCTCGTAACGTTCCTTCAATCCTCGTAAGATCGCGATCGTGTCTTCGACCGACGGCTCGCCGACATAGACCTGCTGGAATCGTCGCTCGAGCGCTTTGTCCTTCTCGATGTACTTTTGATATTCGTTCAGCGTCGTTGCACCGACCGCGCGAAGAGTTCCGCGTGCAAGCGTGGGCTTTAACATGTTCGACGCGTCGATCGCGCCCTCCGAAGCACCGGCTCCGACCAGCGTGTGAAGCTCGTCGATAAAGAGAATTATCTGTCCCTCGGCTTTTTCGATCTCTTTCAGAACCGCCTTAAGACGGTCTTCGAACTCACCTCGGTACTTGGCACCGGCCAGCATCGATCCGAGATCAAGCGAGACCAGCTTCTTGTTCTTCAAAGTTTCAGGCACGTCGCAGGAGACGATGCGTTGCGCAAGCCCTTCGACGATCGCGGTCTTTCCAACACCGGGCTCGCCTATCAGCACGGGATTATTCTTCGTCCGGCGTGACAATATCTGTATCGTCCGCCGAATCTCGTCATCGCGTCCTATCACCGGATCAAGCTTTCCCTTCCGGGCTAGTTCCGTAAGATCCTGAGCATATTTTTCCAGCGCCTGAAAATTGTCCTCCGAGTTTTGATCCGTGATCTTGCTGCCGCCACGCATGTCGGTTATTACTTTTTCAAGGTCCTCGCGGGTTATGCCGTTCGAACGAAGTATTCGCCCAGCGTCTCCGTCTTTTTCGTCGGCGATAGAAAGCAGGAGGTGCTCGGTCGAGACATAGTCGTCCTGCATCTTCTCAGCGATCTTCTGCGCGTCTTGAAAGATTGTGTTTGTTCGCGTGCTGAAATATTGCTGGCCGCCGGACACCATTGGAAACTTCGCGATCGCGGCCTGAAGTTCACTTTCGATCGGCGCGACATTGGCTCCGATCTTCCCGAGGATCGGACGGACGACACCTTCCTTCTGTTCGAACATCGCCGCCAGAATGTGCTCCGGCTCGACCTGCTGGTTTTGATTCTTTTCGGCGACGCCGATCGCCTCTTGGACAGCCTCCTGGCCGCGTATCGTAAATCTGTCGAATCTCATAGCGTAATTGTAAATGATGAAGGTGAATGCCGAGACGAAATCCGCCATTCACCCCTCAGATACCCTGAAATTTCTTAATCCCTAACCACCTCTGTTCTTCGCTTAGCCTAAAGCCATAATAAAATCTGAGTCCAAGCCTGTCAAGTCTGGGCTCACGACAAGAATCCGAGTGACCGTCGGGCAAAGCTATGATTTAGGTGACATAAACTGGTTTTGCGGGTATATTTAGCAAGCACCAAATAGTCATACCGGCGAACATCCTCCCGGTTCCTCGGATTCCGGTTCAGCTTGAGACATGAAGATTCTGCGCGAAGTCCTCTGGCCGCTCATCGCCGTTATTGCCGCGTTTATCGTCGGCGGGATTATCGTGCTGCTCATTGGCGATAACCCGTTTGTCGCTTATTACCACATGATCGGCAATTCGTTCGGTTCGCTGAACGATATTGGATACACCCTCTTCCTGGCAACTCCTTTGATTTTTACCGGACTCGCTGTAGCGGTCGCCTTTCGCTGCGGCCTGCTGAATATTGGAGCTGAGGGCCAACTTTATGTCGCGGCGTTCGCGACGGCGTGGGTCGGTATCAAGTTTGGTGGGGTCGTCGTAGATATTTTTGGGAAGCAGGAAGACTGGTCCTGGTACAGCTTGCCGTCGGTGCTCCTGGTTCTGCTCTGCGTCGTAACCGCAATTACCGCCGGAGCGTTTTGGGGTGCTATCCCCGGAATCCTGAAGGCGAAGTTTGGTTCGCATGAGGTGATCAATACCATCATGCTGAATTTCATCGCCGTCGCGCTGGTCAGCTATTTCACGCAGTACTACTACAAGATACCGGGTGATCCGATCATGCAGACGGCCGAGATCGGCCAGGCTGCGCACATTCCTCGCATCAGCCAGTACATTCCTGGAATGCCGGAATTTGTTCCGCTCAGTGTCGCGTTCCTGCTCGCGCTCTTGATGTGCGTACTCGTCTACATTTTTCTTTGGAAAACGAAGTGGGGTTACGAGCTGCGAGCGGTCGGCGAGAATCCATCCGCTGCCGAATACGGCGGCATCTCGCCGAAGAAGCAGATCGTTATCGCTATGGCAATATCCGGTGGCTTGGCGGGAATGGTCGCGATCGGCGAAGTGCTTGGATATCGCTATCGATACTACGACGGATTTTCTGACGGTTGGGGATTTCTTGGGATCGCCGTCGCGTTGCTCGGCCGCAATCATCCGCTGGGTATCCTAATCGCCGCAATATTCTTTGCTGTCCTAAAACGCGGTGAGATCTTTGTCGACATCGAAACGCGGTTCGTTTCGAAAGATCTTGTCGAAGTGCTGCAGGCGATAATTATTATTTTTGTTGCCTCACTTCAAAGGTTCTCAAGGAAGTAAGCCAACCGAGCAACAAACTGAAGTTTGTTGTCCAAAATATGAGCGACGTTCTGACACCGACATTCTTGATTATCCTGCTGTTCTCGACGATCCGCACCGCGACGCCGCTTATCTTTGCCGCGCTTGGTGGAATGTTCTCCGAAAGGGCGGGCGTGATAAACATCGCGCTGGAAGGATTGATGCTGGCCGGAGCCTTCACAGCTGCCGTCGTCACATACGAACTTCAGAATCCGTACATCGGTTTCGCGTCCGGATTGATCGCCGGAGCCGCTCTTGCATTCGTCTATGCGATCGCCGTGATCAAGTTCGAAGCCGATCAGGTTGTGACCGGATTCGCCGTGAGCTTGTTGATGATCGGTTTACCGGCCGTGATAAGTGCCGCACTTTACGATTCGGCGGGATCGACTGAGCAGATCGCAAAAGAGTTTTTGTTGCCGGACATCGACAATCGTTTGAATGTCGCCTCGATCCTGGCGTTTCTTCTCGTCCCGATCTGCTGGTACGTAATTTATAAGACGCCGTTCGGGCTTCGGCTTCGTGCGGCGGGAGAAAATCCGGCAGCAGCCGATGCGGCGGGCGTGAACGTGATACGTCTGCGATACGTCGCCGTAATTCTCTCTGGTGTGTTGGCGGCCGCGGGTGGTGCATATCTTTCGATCGGGCAGAGTTCATTGTTTACAAAAGCAATGACCGCCGGCCGTGGCTATATCGCTCTGGCAGCGCTGATACTCGCAAAATGGAAGCCCGTTCCCGTGCTTTTTGCCTGCTTGTTTTTTGGCTTGACCGAAGCATTGTCTATCCAAATGCAGGGCGTAGTTAAGCTTCCGTCCGGAGAGGATATCCCGGTGCAGTTCATCCAGATGATTCCCTACGTACTCACGATCATCGTCCTTGCCGGATTTATAGGATTGTCGCGAGCTCCGAAGGCGCTCGGCATTCCTTACAAGAAGGAGAGCTAGGCTCTTTTCTTTGCGACTTTGCGCTTTCCGAGAACCCATCGCCAAGAGGCATGACAGTTTTGGTTTCCCGCAAAACGGCAATGTTGCAAAGAAAAGAGCCTTCCTAAAAAACGGCAAATACCTAATGGAGCTGGTCATGTTAATCTGTCAGTCCCGTTTTTTATGAGTTACGAACAAGCGGCTGAAGCAGCTGCGTTCATTAAATCTAAGTATGCGAAATCGATAGAGACCGCGGTTGTGCTCGGCAGCGGCCTCGGCTCGTTTGCGGATCAACTGACGGATGCCATCAAGATCCCGTACGATCAGATCCCGCATTTTGCGCGCTCGACGGTCGAAGGGCATGCCGGACAACTTGTCCTCGGTGAGATTGACGGAGTCCCGATTGCTGCCCAACAGGGCAGATTCCATTTCTACGAAGGCTATGACATGGAGCAGGTCACTTTCCCGATGCGCACTTTTGGCTTGTTGGGAATCGAGAACGTGATCCTGACGAACGCGGCGGGCAGTCTCAAGAGCGAGATGGTCCCAGGCAGCTTGATGCTGATCAGCGATCATTTGAATTGTATGGGGGTAAACCCGCTCCGCAGCGCGAACGATACTCGCTTCGGACCGCGGTTTCCGGATATGACATCGGCTTACGATCAGGAGTTTCAGGAGATCGTTGTTCAAGCGGCTGATGAGATCGCAAAGGAGAGATTCGAAAAGGGAACTGACACTGAGCTCATCGATTTTCTCCATCGAGGGATCTACTGCGGACTTTCGGGTCCGACATACGAAACCCCGGCTGAAATTCACATGTATCGTTTGCTCGGGGCGGACGCTCTGGGAATGTCGACTGTTCCTGAAACGATAGTCGCACGGCATCAGGGGATGCGAGTCATGGGAATCTCGTGCATCACGAATTTCGGCGCCGGAATGACCGACGGAGAGATAGATCACGAACATGTGATGGCAATCGGTGCCAGAGTTGCGGATGTTTTCAAAGAGCTTTTGCGGCGGGTGATATCCAGAATATGATTATTGGCATATGCGGCGGAACAGGTTCGGGTAAGACTACTATCGCACGATCGATCGTCGATGCGGTCGGTCGTCCCAACGTGGTACTTGTCGAGCAGGATTCTTACTATCGCAATCTTTCCGACATGCCGCTCGACGAACGCCACCAGGCGAATTTCGATCATCCGGATTCGATCGACAGCGACATGCTCGTCAATCACCTGATGCGTTTGAAGCAGGGGTTGTCCGTCGAGATGCCGCTTTACGATTTCGTCACGCACACCCGGAGCGAAGAGATCGAGGTCATCGAGCCAAAGCCGGTAGTAATCGTCGAAGGTATTCTGATCTTTGCCGAAGCGCGTGTGCTTGATCTGCTCGACGTTCGGGTTTTTGTCGACACTCCGGACGACGTGCGGTTGATGCGACGGCTGCGTCGGGACATCACAGAACGTGGACGTACATTCGAACGAACGCTCGAGCAATACGAGCGGACGATCCGGCCGATGCATTTCGAATTTGTCGAACCATCGAAACGGCATGCCGACATCATCATTCCCGAGGGCTCCAATACCGGAGTCACGGTAGATTTTTTGTGCAGCATGGTTCGAGAGAAGTTGAATACTGAACAGCACATCTCTACTTAGGGACGTAGAGATGTTGCCCGCTGAGTAATTAGTAATGATGTAATTTTTAATTTCGTAATTAAAACCCAGCTGAGTGCTGGCATTACAAAATTACCGCATTAATAATTACAGAATTACTTTGGAAAAAACTAGGATACGTTTTCTCTGCCGGTAATTTTGTAATGAGGTAATTATTAATTTTGTAATTGAGTTAAGAGGATGTAATAAAGTGGAAACAGCGAAAGGAGTAATGAAGCACGCGGATCAAGAGTTGATCGATGCCGCGACGGCGGTCCGAGAGAACGCGTACGCGCCGTTTTCTAATTTTCGTGTCGGTGCCGCGCTCGAGACCGATGACGGCGAGATAATTGACGGCTGCAATGTCGAATCGGCGAGTTATGGGTTGACGGTTTGCGCCGAGCGCGTCGCGATCTGGAAAGCGATCTCGCAAGGGAAACGAAAGATCAAGCACATCGCGGTTGTAGCCGATACAGAAGAGCTAACTCCGCCCTGCGGTGTCTGCCGGCAGATCATCTGGGAATTCGGCGGTGATATTCCGGTGATACTCGCGAACCTGAAAGGGAAAACTGAAGTAGTTCAGATGAAGGTCCTGTTGCCGCGCGCGTTTGATACTAAGTTTTTGAAATGAAAGAAAGAGAGCTTCCCGAGATTAGGTTAGATAAGACAAAAATCGCCGTTGTGCCGATCGACGATGACTCGGATGAGATTGAGTATTGGCGGAAGGCGTCGGTGAAGGAGCGGCTGCAACATGCTGAACGCCTCCGAAGAATTGCCTATGGAGCTCGAGCTAAACGAAGACTTCAAAGATCTATTGAAATTGTTCAACTCGAACAACGTTAGATATTTGTTAATCGGCGGATACGCAGTCATTGTACACGGCCATCCTCGCCTGACGAACGATCTTGACTTGGTAATTGGCGCCGAACCGGAGAATGTCGCACGTTGTCTGAAAGCTCTTCGTGAGTTTGGGTTTAGTGAAGCCGACCTCTCGCTGGATATTTTCTCAAAGCCGAAGAGCATTGTGCGAATGGGAGTCGAACCCGTAAGAATTGAAATACTGAATTACCTTGAAGGCGTCGATTTCGAATCTGCTTACGAACGAAGGGAATTTCGGCCCGCGGAGGATATTCAATTTGACGTAATTTCCTTACCTGACCTTATAACGAACAAACGCACGGTCGGCCGCGACAAGGACCTTCTGGACGTCAAAGAGCTCATGAAGGTGAACAGATAGCACTATGAAATATTCGATGTGGCGTGCTGACAGATTTAGTTATTTGAAGGCGTTTGTTTTAGCGTCTCTTATTGTCGCCTCAGCCGGAGCGTTTGGGTTCGCGCAGGATACAGCGAAATCCAAATCCCCAGCTCTCGTGATCCTTGGCGGTACCGTCGTCACCATGGACAAGGACCGTCGCGTAATAGAAAACGGTGGCCTAGCCATCCGCGGAGACAAGATTGTTGCCATCGGAACGCGTGCAGAGATTGCACGACGCTTTCGCGGTGCACGTACCGTCGATGCTACGGGTAAGGTTCTCATCCCCGGCCTCATCAACACACACACCCATGTTCCGATGTCCCTCTTCCGAGGCATCTCGGACGACCTCGACCTCAACGACTGGCTCACGAAATATATTTTTCCTGCCGAGGCAAAGAACGTCGACGAAGCATTCGTCCGCGCAGGCACGCGTCTCGGTTTGGCTGAGATGATTCGTGGCGGTACGACGACGTACTGCGACATGTATTACTTCGAAGATGCGATCGCCGACGAAACTAAGAAAGCCGGTGTTCGCGGAGTCCTTGGCGAGACGATCATCGATTTTCCGGTCGCTGACAACAAGACGTTTGAGCAAGCGATGGCGTACAGCGAGCGTTTTGTGCGCAAGTGGAAGAATGATCCGCTCATCGTCGCCGCACTCGCACCGCACGCGCCGTACACGGTTTCGACAGAGCATCTGCTGGCGATCCGAAAACTTTCGGATACGCTCGATGCACCGATCGTCATTCATGTCGCCGAGACAAAAAAAGAGCGTGATGACATACTCGCGCAAAAAGGTGCGACACCGGTTAACTATCTGAACCGTATCGGATTTCTCAACGATCGGGTGATCGCCGCACATACGGTTTTTGTAACTGACGACGAAATAGACATTTTAAATAGTAAGGGCGTCGGCGCGGCCCACAATCCCCAGTCCAACATGAAGCTCGCGTCGGGAACTGCTCCGGTTCCGCAAATGCTCTCGAAGAACGTGGCCGTTGGCCTCGGTACAGACGGAGCTGCTTCGAACAACGATCTCGATATGTGGGAAGAGATGGACACGGCTGCGAAGCTTCATAAGCTGATCTCCGGCGATCCAAAAACTCTTACGGCAGAACAGGCTTTTGAGATGGCAACCATCCGCGGAGCGCGGGCGCTTGATCTCGACAAGATCACAGGATCGATCGAAGTTGGCAAACGCGCGGACCTCGCAATCGTAGATCTCGACAGCCTTCACCAAACGCCGATGTATAACATTTACTCGCATCTTGTTTACGCCACCAAGGCCTCCGATGTGCGCACCGTGATCATCAACGGCCGTCTCGTCATGCTCGACCGCGCTTTGCTCACTCTGAACGAAAGTGCTATAAAAAGAGACGCAAACGCATACCGCATAAAAATCATCAATAGCTTGTCTAAATGAGACGGCGGCCAGCAAAACCGCTGTTTTTGTGATTTTTCGGATAGTTCGATCAGGTCGTAAAAGTGAGCCTTCCTATAGTTCGCTTGGCCTTTACGGAAATTCAACTCAAGGGTTTATGGAGAAGAAAATGCCGCTAAACGTCAGAAGGGTTTTCACTTTGGTTTTCTTAACACTGTTCGGTACTGCCGCATTCGCTTTCTCTCAGGCGCCGCAAACCGCTCCATCAACTCAGCCTCAAACTCAAACTCCGATCGCACCGATCGAAAAGCAGCCGACGTCGGCTGACGTAATGCGTGAGCGCATCTCCAAATCAAAAGCGTTCATCGCCGTCCGCAACTACAACGCCGCTATATACGAGCTCGAGAATATCCGGCGAGAGACAAGCGATCAGTCGGTCAACGCGGTTGCCAATGTGCTGCTCATGAACAGTTATCTCGAGCAAGGCGATTACAAACGCGCGCAGGGATTTCTTAACGAGTTCTATAAATCGTACAAGTCGAATAGTGCGATCGGGAACATGTACTACTCGTCGATTGCCGCTCAAGTCATAAAGGGCGCACGCAGTCAGGTCGAGCGTTACCGTGCCCTCGGGCTGAGCGTGGCGGATCGGAACCTGCCACTCGAAGCCGTCAACGATATCGAGCGAATGCGGGAAACACTCGAGCTTGTTATCACCCAAGCAAAAGATCTCGGCACCGACAAAACGAAATCATCTGCGGCGATGGCTCTGCTCGAAGAGGCGACTAATTCGCGCAGCATGATCGCTCGTGACGATTACGACGCTCGACGTTGGCGCGACGCGTTAGGCGATTCGCGTGAGGATCTCGCGAGTTCGCGAAGTGTGGTGATCAGTGCAGTCGACGGGGCGATCGTTCCTAATTCGATTCCGCAAGACGCCGTGGCGATCAACAATCCACCTGTATCCGGCGCTCCGGTGAATAACACTGCGACGACTCCTGTAACGTTCAAACCCGTCGCCGCCGACACTTCGTCAAAGCCGTCAGAAACGCTTCTTGCGTCTAACGACAAGCCGATCATCCAGCAGCCGATAGGCGAACCGCAACGGACGCGTGTCATCGAAAACAAACCTACTGTTCAAGCACCGGTCGAGACTCCGGCGACAAGTAACCAAGGGTTATCTTCAGCCGGGCCGCTCGATGTTGGCTCGTTGATCGTTTACGCGACAAAGCAACAGGCTCCTGTTTATCCTTCGGCCGCGAGAAATATGCGCGCCGCCGGCGTTGTGAAGGTTGAGGTCACGGTCAACGAAACGGGCGAAGTATCGGAAGTGCAGAAGGCGAGCGGGCCGGCGTTGCTTCAGGCAGCGGCAAAAGACGCGATCCGCAAATGGAAGTTCCGTCCGTTCATGGTTGACGGCCAGCCGGTTAAGGCGACCGGTTTTGTGAACTTTAACTTCTCGCTGTAGCCTGGCAAGATCGGTCTCTTTTTCACGCGGCGGCAACCTTTTTGCGAGGTTAGCCGCCT
>JANMUW010000408.1:0-7731 GCA_031392105.1 Acidobacteriota bacterium
GGTCGTCGCGATGCGTCCATCTCGGGCCGGACACGATTGCCGGGATATTTGAAAACAATAATGTCACCACGCTCGATCTCGCGTTGAGGCAAGAACGGCAGCGAGCCGCCTCCCGGCGAAAAGATAAACTTGTTTACGAGAAGATAATCGCCGACTAGGATCGTATTCTGCATCGAGCCCGTGGGGACCGTGACGGCTTGCAGGATAAACGTCATCCCGAAGATCGCCATGACCAGTGTCACGGCAAACGACTCAAAGTACTCACGGAAGATCGACTTCGGCGGGCCCTTAGGTTTCTGTACAGGTTCGGTTTTTACTTCTGCTTCTTCTGTGCTCATATTTCGTGTTTTACAATACGTACCTATCCGCCTTTACGTTTCGACGTTTCCGTTTCCACCGCCTGCAACGATTTCAATGCTTCGCTCGCCGCCATCATTTCAGCCGATTTTATAGAACTGCCACGACCCTCGGCCCGACCCGTGTTCCACGCAGCCTCGACGTAAAAAGTTCGCTCGTGCGGCTGCCCTTCGGTTTTCACCAATGAATAAACGGGTGCTGAGAACTGTTCGGCCTGAAGTTTTTCCTGGAGCAGCGTCTTGTAATCCGCCGACCCTTCCGGAGTAACACTGCGAAACTCATCAGCAAGGATGCGGGCGACAAACGAACGTGTCGCGACATAGCCGCTGTCAAAAAAAACAGCCGCGATGACCGCTTCAAGCGCGTCGGCGAGTATCGCTCGTTTTTGCCGGCCGCCGGTCTTTTCTTCGCCGCGGCCGATCCGAATGTGATCACCAAGCTGTAACGCCTCGGCGGATCGAGCAAGCGTCACGGTACTTACGAGACGGTGCTTCATCAAGGTCAGCTCACCTTCGGAGGCGTCGGGGTATTTTAGAAAGAGCTGTTCGGCCACGGCCAGGCCAAGAACCGAGTCTCCAAGAAATTCGAACGACTCATTCTCAGCACCGCGGATCTCGTCCTCGCTTCGGCCAGCGAGATTCTCGTGGGCCCAGGAGCGATGCGTCAAGGCGCGTTCGAGCAGCGCAGCGTCCTTGAACGTGTAACCGATGAGTTTTTCAAAGTTCGAGAGCTTCATTACCAAAAATTCAGTTTATGAAGAACCTCGAGAAAAAGAAAGCCGGATGCAGGGTTTCCCATCATCCGGCCGATTTCTAGATTTTGTAGCCTGGAGACTACTTGTTGCGCGTTCCTTTCTTTGCGACCGAGGTCTTTGTCGTAACTGTCGTCGACATCGGCTTAGCAGCCGGCTTCGCCGCCGTCGTCGAGGCAGGAGCCGCTGTCGCCGGAGCCGCAGTGCCCGTGGTCGTCGTCGGTTCCGGATCCGAGATCGGAGTTACCGGAGTCGTCGGGTTCGGGAACGGCTTCGCAAGAGCACTT
Organism: Acidobacteriota bacterium; assembly: GCA_031392105.1. Lineage (GTDB taxonomy): Bacteria > Acidobacteriota > Blastocatellia > Pyrinomonadales > Pyrinomonadaceae > OLB17. The sequence continues at coordinate 1,396 of JANMUW010000408.1, forward strand.
GAGACGTACGCGTCAAGCCCAACCTCTTTTTCAAAGCGTCGCTTGTAGAGACCCTGCATCACTTTGTACAAGTTGTCTTTGTAAGGCCCAGCCTTCGAGACCTTGTGAGCACGGCTGTAGGCATCAAGTGCGCGCTCGGTATAGCCATTGAACAGCGCGATCTTTGCTTTCACCTGCGTGTCGAGATCCGCCTTTACCTTTTCGTCAGCGCTGTCTTTGATCTGCTGAATAAGTTTCGCGATCTCTTCGCCGATCGGAGCTCCTTCCTCAACATAAAAATCGCCTATGGTTCCGTAAACACGCGGATCATCCTTGAAGGGACCCGCTGACTGCGAAAGTTCGTAATAGAGCGGCAGTGCTGCTTTCTTATCTTTCTTACCGTAGTAGTTAAGGTAAGCAATCGCATACGTCAACTCACCCACCGCAACGTCTTTCGTAAACGTATACCCGAAAACACCAACCACGGGAACACCCTTCTCGTCTTTTTTCGTGAATGTCCATCCGGTCTTGATCTTCCCAAGCGCGGTATTCGCATAACGAATTCCGTCGTCTGCGTACTTATAGTTATTGTCCTTCGTCGACTTATAGCTGGACGAAAGTGCCATCGGCATCAAAAGGTTAATGTTGTCCGGCTCAGCAACCAGGAAATCTTTTCCTGCGGTAACGATCTCAACCGGATCGTCGGCCTTCACAGCCGCGTCGTAACGCGAAACCATCTTGGTCCGCTTGACTGCACCTTCGAGCCTTGCGACGTGAGGTTTAACGAAATCGACCTGTTCCTTGAATGCTTCACACGAACCGAACTTTTCGAGGTATTCCTTACCCGTAGTCAGGGCCGACTCCATTTCCGGTACGGTCTTCTTTCCGTAGACTCCTGTGAACTTCGTATAGAGAGCGTTGTGACCGTCGATATCAGCGCAATTCGCATTCGGTGTCGCCGCCGCTGTGTCCTGTCCAAAACCGACCACAGCTGCAACCGCGACGATCGCCGTCGATAAGACCCCTGTACTCAAAAATCTAAAAATCGTTTTCATTACTTTTGCCTATCCTCCAGCTACTGCAAAATCCAAAATCTTTCTAATTGCCGATACCCGCTTATTCCGTGAGGGTTTCGCGTGAATCAGATGTAACGTCCGAAAAAAAAGTTGCAAATATTTCCGACGAAATCCAACCGCGATTTCTAATATAAAAGCCAACTAAACCCGATCATTGGGAAGTCTAAATAATCACGCACAGTTCGCTTTTGTGTCAAGCCAAAACTCAAATTGCAAACAGTAGAAAAGCCGAAACATTTGCCAGATGGAAAATGCTTCGGCTTTTTGGGACGAAATAGCGGAAAAGACCAATGAATTTACTTGTTCTTAACTATTCGGGGGCGTTCCTTTTTCTCAGCTTTTTCGGAGCCGCTCTTGTCGAATTCGATGACGACCGGCGAGAAGACGGGCTTGCTCTGCGCAGTCTTCTGCACCAATTTCTTCGGCTCGGCCTGTTGCGGGACCGCCGCAACGGTGGTTCTTGGCTGTGAGCCGACGATGATAGGAGCCAGCTCGTCACCACCGCTCTCCGCCATATCCGAATCTTCGCCCTCGTCAGCCTCTCCGACCGGCAGGTTTTCCGTCGTTGGTTTTACTTTCAACTGCCGCGCGTAGAGCATGTCGCGATTTCGCTTGATCTGTCCCGCGAGAGCCTGGTAGACCTTTCCGGCGATCGCCGCCGCATATTTTCCTCGCTCGCTCTGTCCGCGAGTTATCACGACTACGGAGTATTTCGGATCTTCTACCGGGGCGACGGATGCGAACAAACCGATCCACGATCCCTTCGTGATACATGAGCCGGTCTTGCCGGCCACGCCCATCGATGCGTCCACGCCGCGGCGAGCGGTACCGAATTCGGCCGCACCGATCATACCCGGGAGAACACCTTCGACGCTTCTCATTGGCAGGTTTACACTTTCACGAATGTGCGGAGTGAAACCCGTACGCTCGACTCGCGGTCGCGCGATCTGGGGCACAACCTTCTTACCGCCATTCGAAAGCGCCGATACCATCACGGCCAGCTGGAGCGGAGTCACTTCAAAGTCGTCACCATGCGAATAGATCCTGGCGTTGTTGTTTCCGTATGGCAGTTTCCCCGCCGTTTCGCCCTCGGCGTTAATGCCAGTCTTTTCGCCAAGCCCGAGGCTTTTTGCGTACTGGATCATCTTGCCGGACCCCATGTTCGAGCCGACGCGCTGGAAGTAAACGTTATTCGATTTCGCAAGCGCGTAGTCGAGATCCATCTGTGTCGAACTTCGGGTTATGCGTCCGTCACTATCGATAATGTTCTCGTTAAGTCCACCGACGCCGGTGACCAGCTTAATGGTCGAGCACGGTTTGAAGCTGTCACGAATCGCCCACTCCTGGTTGACGATCGTTAGGATCTTACCGGTCTTGGCTTCCATCACAACGACGGTCCCGGCGTGGCCGCCAAGAGCATTCACCGCCGCACGGCGAACGTTAACATCTTCGCCTGACGGATCATCCTTCGCGATATTTGCTACGGTCGTCGTTCTTAGACCGCGTTCGAATGCAAGCCGTCTTTCGCGGGCTTCGCGAGCAGCCTGCTCCCGACGCCTCTGTTCCGCCAGTGCGGCTTGTCGGCGTTGAGCGGCTTCGCGTCGGCGCTCGGTCTTGATGCGGCGGGCCTCAGCTTTATTTTTCGGATTCTTCTTGTCCCTGGCGTCCCGTTCCCTTTCGCGACGAAGCTCCTTTGCCGAGAGTTTTCGCGTGTCCTTTTTCGCGTCGCGGCGATTATCTCGCGACTTCGCCAGCGCCTTCTCCTTTCGGGGATCGCTCTTTCCTTTCTTCTTAGCTAATTGTTCTTTCTTAGAATCCTTGCGGCTGGCCGCCTTCTTGTTTTTCGAGGCATCTTTGGCCTGCGCAGTAGACTTCTTAGCAACGGCTTTCTTCGATGAGGTTGATTTTTTTGATTGAGCGTGAAGGTTGATCGAGAAGAGGAGGGCGATCAGAAGGAAGGGGGAGAAAAGCGATGTGAGACGCTTTTGGGGACACATTAACGTCATGGGTTTACCTCAGCTTGTCTTGAATTCGGTTGTGGTTTCGGGAAAGACTCTTCGACGATTTCGGGCGACTTAGCTTGATTGTTCGAAGAGTTTGCGTAAAAGCTAAGCCAGACTATAACATTCCAAACACCGCATGGCAAGCAATATTAAGCAGATGTTTAAGTTTTGGGCTTGATGAACTTTTTCAACACATTTCGGGGCCGGCTCCTGCTGATCTTGTCCTTTCTACTCATCGCGACGCTCGGGGTCCAATACTATCTCAATCTCCTAACCCAGCAAGAAAACGACGAACTCCGGGACGCACAGGCGAAGGCTCTGGTCGCCGGGATTAAGCTTGGTACGAATGGCATTACATCGACCGAATACATGCAGGACCTGATCGACCGTGAAGGCCAGACGTATGTCGACGCCGCCTCCGCCGCAATTATCAGGGACGTCATCATTATCAATAACAATTGGGAAGTTACAGACAGTCTCAACCCGGATTTTCTACCAACGACCGAACCGAACGGAGAAACCCTGAGGAAGAAATTAGCCGAGCTTCCGGGTCTACCGCCACTGAAAGAAGGCTCGACATTAGGCGAAGACCTGGCACATTTTCCAAACGCCGGCCTCAAGCGCGGAGACGATGAAGCCCGCGCGATCCCGATCGACACCAGCCAGGGCCGTTTCTATGTGATGGTCCTGCTTCGAAACGACAAGACGGAAGCGGCCAGGCGAGCCGCTTTGCCTTTGATCGTCACCTTGGCCGTTCTCTCGCTATCGGCGCTTGTTACATTCTTTCTCGTCTGGAGGTTCACCCGGCCGATCGCCAATCTTTCGCTCGCGGCGCGCGAAGTCGCCGATGGAAATCTTTCGGTTCGGGTACCGGACAACGGACGTACCGATGAGATGGGGCAGCTCGCACAGCGGTTCAACGAGATGACCGCCGAGTTGGAAAAGAGCAATGAGCTTGAAGAGCAGCTCCGACAGGCCGAGAAAAGTGCCGTCATCGGCCGACTTGGTTCGGCGATCGCACACGAGATCAGAAATCCGCTCAACTACATCAATCTCACGCTCGATCATCTTCGTTCGAAATTCGCACCTGACGATCCGGAACGGACGGCGGCGTTCACAAAATTGATCTCGCAGATCAAATCCGAGGTTGCGCGGATCAATCAGCAGATCTCAGATTTTCTGAATTATTCGCGTCCGGCAAATGTGAATCTGAAGGAAGTTGACGCTCGTCAGGTCGTTGAAGACTCGCTTCGATTGGTGGAGGCACAGGCGAGTGAGAATGATATACGAATTGCCGTTGTCGAGCATGAGAATGTCCCGGCGATCCTGGCCGACCCTGAGTTTCTGCGGTCGGTCTTCAATAATCTATTTATCAACGCAGTTCAGGCAATGGGCAACGAGGGTGGAAACCTCAATGTGAAGATCTCGCCGGACGACGGTTTCGTTAGATTCGATATTACGGATACCGGTGGCGGCATACCGGGTGAAAATGTTTGCAAGATCTTCGAGCCGTACTTTTCCACCAAGGAAACCGGTACCGGACTTGGGCTCGCGATCGTGCAGAAGATCGTTGAGATGCACAACGGAACGATAGCGGTCGACACTCAGGAAGGTAAGGGCACGAAGTTTACGGTAAGATTACCCAGAAGTAATGGGTGACGAGTGATAAGTGACGAGAGAGCTTGATTTCCCTCGTCACTTGTCACTCTTCACTCGTCACTAGAAATATGGCACGAAAATCAATACTCGTCGTTGACGACGAAAAGAACCAGCGCGAAATACTCGAGACGATCCTCTCGGGCGAAGGCTACGATGTGACGACGGCGAGCTCCGGCGAGGCGGCGATGAAGTTTGTCGAAGCTCGTCGTTTCGATCTCGTTCTCACCGATCTCAAGATGACCGGGATGAGCGGGCTCGATCTTTTGAAAGAGCTGACGAATTTCGACAAGTCGATCATTGTAATTCTGCTGACGGCACACGGCTCGGTCGACTCTGCCGTCGACGCTCTCCGGCTCGGAGCGTTCGACTATCTCCAGAAACCCTACGACAGCGAGAAGCTGCTCGACACCGTTTCGCGAGCGCTGAATAAACTGTCCGCACTCGATACCGAGATAGTTTCTGTTTCGCCCGAAATGGACAAGGTCAAGAAGTTGATTCTGAAGATCGCGAAATCAAACTCGACCGTCTTGATCCGCGGAGAGAGCGGAACCGGAAAAGAATTGATCGCGCGGTCGATCCATAAGAACTCGCTCCGCACGAACGAAGTTTTCCAAGCCGTAAATTGCGCAGCAATAAACGAGAATCTTCTCGAGTCGGAACTGTTCGGGCATGAGAAAGGATCGTTCACCGGTGCTGTCGCGGAGAAGAAAGGATTGTTCGAGATCGCGAACAATGGAACGCTTTTCCTGGATGAGATCGGCGAGCTCGATATCGCTCTGCAGGCGAAGTTGCTGCGTGCTCTGCAGGAAAAAGAGATCCGGCGCGTCGGTGGCATTAAGGAGATCGAGGTCGATGTCCGCGTCCTGGCTGCGACAAATCGCGACCTGCTCAAGATGGCCGAGGAGCAGCGGTTTCGCGAGGATCTTTATTACAGACTCAACGTTCTCTCGATCGACATTCCGCCGCTGCGCGAACGCCGTTCGGACACACCTGTTTTGATGGATTACTTTCTAAAGAAACATACTCGCGGAACCGATCGGAAGGTCAACCTCGACAGTGATGCGAAAAAGCTTCTCCTCGACTATCACTATCCGGGAAATGTTCGGCAGCTCGAATCCGCTATCGAGCGCGCCATCCTTTTAAGCGAAAACGACACGATCACTCTCGACGACCTCCCCCCGGAAATGACGCAAACCAGATCTGTCGGAGCTGCGGCCGGTGGCGATTCGCAATTCAAGCTTCCACCCGAAGGCGTGAACTTCGAAGACGTCGAGCGCAGCCTGATCATGCAGGCGATGGATCGAACGGACAACAATATTACGAAAAGCGCGAAGCTTCTCGGACTGACGTTCAGGACGTTGCAGTATCGGCTGGAGAAGTTTGGATTTAAGAAAGACGAGAATAGTGACGAGGGACAAGTGACAAGTGACGAGTAAAGAGAGGTGACGAGGGAGAAGATTAGGGGCACGTGACGAGTGACGGACGGTCGCTCGATGCTTCCCCACCAATTGGATTGCGCTGACGGGGAGAAGGCGACCACGACCCTGGCAACAGGAAATCTTAAGGAACTCATCGGTTGGCAGAAGCGCATTGCTCGTGTTAAGGCCATGTACACTCTG
>JANMUW010000427.1:0-2257 GCA_031392105.1 Acidobacteriota bacterium
CTCGAGGCGCAGGCCGTCTCGGCTCTAAATCATCCTCACATCATGACGATCTACGACTTTGAAACGACGAGTGACGGCGCTCGTTTTATCGTCGCGGAATATGTCGAAGGTAGAACACTAAACCAATTGATAGGCAGCGAGCTGGAAGTCGACAAGGCACTCGATGTTGCGATCCAGGTCGCGTCGGCGCTATCGGCGGCTCACGAGGCGGGGATCACGCACCGCGACATCAAGCCTGAGAACATAATGGTCAGGCCGGACGGGTATATCAAGGTACTCGACTTTGGTCTGGCAAAGCTGACCCAACAGCCAACGCCATCGGGTAGCGCGGGATCCGAGGATCCGACTCGCGCGCTCCCGCGTACGAAGCCCGGGATGGTTATGGGCACCGCGGCGTACATGTCCCCCGAACAAGCTCGCGGACTCCACGTCGACGCGCGGACGGACATTTGGAGCTTGGGTGCGGTCGTTTATGAAATGCTCACTGGGAGGCGGCCTTTTTCGGGCGAGACGCAGGCCGATATTTTCGTTTCGGTACTCTTAAATGAGCCGACGCCGATCACATCGTACGTACCTGCTCTGCCTGCGCAGCTCGAATGGGTAATTTCAAAGACGCTGTCCAAGAACGTCGAGAGCCGTTACCAAACTTCAAAAGAGCTTCGGGCGGATCTGGAGAAGGTAAAGAAGCAGATCGAATTTGGTATCGGCCTTAGCCGCTCGGCCGAAAGTGAACGCGCAAGTAAAGAAGCGTTGGCAGCGAACCGCATCCTGTCGACGGTCGACGAGCAAGCCGTCCCGACGTTCGGTGATGCTACGAGACCGACGAATGACGGCCGTGACGAGCCGGCCGACCCTCAGCGTTTCTGGTCGTCACCCAGTTTTGCCGGGGTTGTCCGGCAGGCCCAAACGCATAAGATCCGCTCCTCGATCATTGGGCTTGTTATTGTCTCGCTGCTTTCCGTCGCCGCGTATTCATTTCTCGTTACCGCCGATGGGGCCGGGCAGATCGATTCGGTAGCGGTGCTTCCGTTCCAGAATCTCAGCGGCAACCCCGATCTCGTATATGTTTCCGACGGTTTCAGCGAGGCATTGATCGACCGCCTGTCGCAATTGCCCCAGCTGAAAGTGATCGCCCGCAGTTCGAGTTTCAAGTTCCGCGGATCGGATGTCGATCCACATGACGCGGCCTCGCAACTCGGCGTGCGTGCGATCGTGACGGGAAGCGTTGCGCAGGCGGGTGATGATCTGGTGATCCGGATCGACATCGTCGATGCAGTGGAAGACCGGCAATTAGCGGGCGGCCAATACCGGCGAAAGGCAGCTGACCTTGTCTTTCTGCAGGATGAGATCGCACAGGTCGCGGCTGAGCAGCTGCGCCTGCGGTTGACCGACTCGCAATCCAAACGTCTCGCCGGGAACGGCACCAAAAACTCCGAAGCATATCGTTATTACCTGAGTGGGTTGGTCGAACTAAATAGCGACCAGGATGTGAGAGGCACGGCTCTCGAGTACTTCGAGCGGGCCGTCACGCTCGACCCCGAGTTCGCCGCCGCGTATGGCGAGATCGGATGGGTCTATTGGAGCCAGGCGAACGGGAGCGGCGACCCGAGCAAACTGATGCCGAAGGCGAAAGCCGCTACAGAACGAGCACTGGCGCTCGATCCGGGCCTCGCGAAGGCGCATGCCGTGCAGGCAATGGTCAAAGAGTATGAGTTCGACTGGAAAGGAGCCGAGAGCGAATACAGGCGTGCGATCGAGTTAAGTCCCAGCCTCGATTTCGCCCGCAACAATTATGCGTTCTTTCTGTCTGTAATGGACCGTCAGGACGAAGCACTGGCCGAGCTCGAGCAGCAGAGAATTCGCGATCCCATTAATCGCCGCCTGGCTCTCCTTCAGAGAGGGATCGTGCTCACGCAGGCGCGAAGGTTCGACGACGCGCTCGCCGCCTATCAGGAAGCGCAAAGCGCTGAACCGTCGAGAGACGTGCCAAGTTTTTCTCTGGGTTACGCATACGCGGGAAAAGGTTTGTATAACGAAGCTGCCGGGTACTACAAAAAATCTGTCGAGGTGGTCGGCGGCGAGGCGAAATACAGCCAGCCGCTTGTGTACCTTGCCGCGACCTACGCCAAAATGCCGGAAAAGCGGAGCGAAGCCCGAGCGATCCTCGCACGGATCGAGGCCATGGACACGTATTCTTCTCCCGCGCTTTTGGCCGCTGTTTATGCGGCATTGGATGAGAATGACAAAGCGATGGAGC